>JBBSJZ010000424.1:0-5637 GCA_038256795.1 Pirellulales bacterium
ATCTCGCTGCATCCATGTCTTGATTTCGATCATCGGAGAAGAGAAAAGGCCACTGAAACCGAGCGAGGAACTCGGATCGCGGATTTTCATTCTATCCGGTGGATGAGCCAGCCGTGAGTAAAACGGGTGCAACCGCGATCGCTTTTCTTGAATCGCCGCATCGCTCGGACCACTTGCCATCAAAACAGATGGCCCGATGGACACGTGGTTGAACGAGGGAGCAGCACATTGCTTACTTGAACGTTCCGGCGGGTAGGGTTGCGGTTTGATCATCGGCGGCTGCGGGTTCGCTGCCGCTGATGGATTGCAAACCGCGGATGCGGGCTCGCGGTGCAAGGCCTTGCGCGTCGATCGGCGAATCGAGGATATGCGTGCCGACGTTACCGGCGCCGTCGGTCGCGTCGATCCGCAAGTAGAATTGGCGAGGCAGTTGTGGATCGGCGGGCCACACGTATTCGCCTTCGTTGCGAAGTCCCGAAGCGATCGTGGTCCAAGGCCCATCGATCGATTCGCTGAACGCGAGTGCGATCGGACGTGGCAACGGATGCCGCTCGTCGAGTGCGTACTTGATGATCAGTGAACCGACGCGATCACCTTCGCCATACTTCGCACCGGTGATCTTGATGTCGGGCTGCGTCGAATCGACGGTCACGGCGATATCGGCGGTATCTCCGGACAAGGGTCGTGGACTGGCCAAACCACTCGAGCTGAGGACAACGATGCGATAGGCGTAGGTGCCTTCGCCGTTGGTTTCGATGTCGAACGGACTCTGTCGATCCGGGTCCGAACCCCATCGTTTCCAGCTCTTGCCACCATCGAGGCTGCCCCACAACTCGACCGCCTCGACACCACCGGAGCCGACGGCTTCGAGCTCATAGTCGAGGCTGAATCGAACGGAGTTACTATAACGCAGAGGTGTTCGCGGATCGATCGTCGTGGGCACGGCCGCGCGTCCCGCGGCGTAAGCGGTATTCTCTTTGGCGACATCCTCAGCGAGCGGGATTTGCTCGATGTTGGCGGAGGGTCTAGGGATTGTTTGCTGGGGCACGGGCATTCCGGTCGGTGGCAAGCTCGACGCCATGGTTTCGCCGAGCGCGTTCTTGGCAGCTTCCGCCGTGGCACCGTCCAGCGGTCGCATGGCTTCGGCCACCGTGCGCGGGCGATCGATGGGCGATTTGTTGGTGTCGCTCGGCGTCACGGCACTCCAGGGAGTGATCGGCATCCGCGTGCCATTGATGCCGCCGCTACCGAGTCCCGATGTGATGTTTTGAGCGGCCGTGTTTTGAGTGGGTGCGGCGAGGCCGAGTCCGATCTCGCTCGCCGATGGAAGCGTCGGCGAGGGCAGAGGAATATTTTCGAAGCCCGGTTTCGCATCAACACCCGCTGCCGATCCGCTGGGAACGGCCGTGACCGTGACGCCGCCGGTGCTGTTCGCTGATGAAGGCTGAGAGACGCCGCTCCACTGGACCGTTTGGCCCACCGTCGATCCCTCGACCCGGTACGGCGCGGGCCGAGCGGACTGCGGCGCGACCGGAGTCGAGACCGAGTAGCGATGAACCGGCAAGGCCGCGACACGCGGCCGCTGAACGCTCACGTGCGTCGACTTTTGATTTCCTGCGGTGTCGATCACTGTCGCTTGCACGTGGAGTTCGTCCCAGCGACCGGCGGGGGTGAACGAAAGCTTCGCGGCGGCCGCACTGGACACCGCTTCGCTCGTCTCGATGGGTTTCCAAACTCGCTCGATGTCCGTCATGTATTGCAAGCGAACTTGTTTCACCGGACTGGCGTCCTTGATGTCGTATTGCACGTCGACGCGTCCCGAATCGTCGGCGTCGGCCGTCAATTGGATTTCGGGACCGATGGAATTGATCAGCACGTCAAGACGATTGCCGAACGAATGAGGCTTGCCCGCCACATCGATGGTCCGGGTGGTGAAGTGGTAAAGTCCGTCTTCAGCGGCCGTGAACTGAAAATGTTGGGCATCGGGTTGGGCGACGTCAAAGAGGGCCCACTGGATCGACGCCTCATCCGAACTAGGATGCACGCGGCCGACGTAGAGTTCGACCTTCGCGGGCTGGGTGCCGGTGGCATCGACCGTGAACGGGATGCTGAAGGATCGCGAGTTGAGCAGCGTCGCAGTCGATGCGGGCTCCGCAGCCGCCGCGTGGGGTGCCCGCGTCGACTGCACCTGAGGTGCTGCGGGTTGCGGATTTACGGTGGGACTCGTGACCTGGGCACTGGCGACGCTATGCTGCAGCAAGCTGGCCGGTGCCAGCAAGAGGAATGCGGTGAAAGCGTGTTTTGCGAAACGCATCACGATAGCCATGCCGTTGAGGAAAAAGTCACGATTGCCAGACGCGTGAAACTCAATTTTTGCCGTTTGCAAGTGTCGATAGCTTCACCTTTTCGGCTTCGGCATGCCGCCGGTCATGGCTTGATAAAACTTTTGAATAATGTGGTTTTTTGATGAACGCTCCCCGCTGCCGCTATGAATACGACGTCATCGTCATTGGTGCCGGACACGCCGGCACCGAAGCCGCCGCCGCCGCGAGATTGGGAGCGCGAACAGCACTGCTGACCACGAACCTCGACACCGTCGGCCAGATGTCCTGTAACCCCGCGATCGGCGGAGTCGCGAAAGGCCAAATCGTCCGCGAAGTCGACTCGCTCGGGGGGCTGATGGGCGAAGCCATCGATGCCACGGGTATCCAGTTCCGGCTCTTAAATTGCCGCAAGGGTCCGGCCATGCACAGCCCCCGTGCCCAAGCCGACAAAAAGGCGTACCAGCTTCACATCAAGGAACGCATCGAAGCACAAGCCAACTTGGACTTGAAACAGGAAACCGTCGAGGACTTGCTCGTCAGCGAGGAGCCCGGCGAAGACGGCCCCAGCACACGCATCGTTGGCGTTCGTGTGCGCGGTGATGCGGTGTACATCGCCAAGACCGTCGTGCTCACCACGGGGACGTTTTTGCAAGCAATCATGCACACCGGTGACGCCAAGACCGCTGGGGGCCGAGCTGGCGAGGGCACCACCACCGGAATTAGCGGCGCGCTCGCTCGACTCGGCTTCGAGATCGATCGCTTCAAAACCGGAACACCACCGCGACTCAACGCCCGCACGATCGACTACGCCGCGACCACAATCCAGCCCGGTGATGATGTCCCGCAACCGTTCTCGTTCTTGAACGACAAACTCGACTTGGTGCAAATGCCTTGTCACATCACGTACACCAACGACGCCGTCCATGAACTGATTCGCGCCAACCTGGATCGTGCGCCGATGTACAGCGGACAAATCAACTCGCGTGGTCCGCGTTACTGTCCGTCGATCGAGGACAAAGTGGTTCGCTTCGCGGACAAGAACGAGCATCAATTGTTCCTCGAACCCGAAGGCCGAAACACCAGCGAAGTTTACGTCAACGGAATCTCCACCAGTTTGCCACGAGACGTTCAAGACGCCATGTTCCGAATGATTCCTGGTTTGGAGAAAGCCTCAATCATGCGGTATGGCTACGCCGTCGAATACGATTACTGTCCCCCCACCCAGCTCTGGCCGCACCTCGAATCGAAACGCGTGAGCGGGTTGTTCTTCGCAGGCCAGATCAACGGCACCACCGGCTACGAAGAAGCCGCCGGGCAAGGGCTCATCGCAGGGCTCAACGCAGCAAGACTCGCCGCCGGAAAGGCCGCCTGGGTACCGCGTCGCGATCAAGCCTACATCGGCGTCCTCGTCGACGATCTCGTCACCAGCGGCACCGACGAACCCTACCGCATGTTCACGAGCCGCGCTGAGTATCGGCTGCTATTGCGTCAAGACAACGCCGATCGACGGCTGACCCCAACCGCGGATGATCTCGGGTTAATCGACGCGAATCGACGCGATCGATTTCGTGCAAAACTCGAACAACTCGATTGGGCACTCGCGCTACTCAAGTCGACGCGGTACGACAATGCGACGGGCGATGCGTGGCTGCGTCGACCCGAAGTCGATTGGCCGCAAATTTGCGAGCGAATCCCCGAGCTCGCCGTCGCCTCCGACGAGGTGGCCAAGCAATGCGTGTACGACATCAAGTACGCGGGTTATGTCAGTCGTCAACAAATGGAAGTCGACAAACAACTGCGTCACGCCGAAAAACGCATCCCGGCCGCATTCGACTACCACCGCATCGGCTCGCTGCGAACCGAGGCCAAAGAAAAACTCACCAAAATCCGACCGCTGAGCTTGGACCAAGCACGCCGCATCAGTGGCATTACTCCAGCCGACATCGCCCTCGTGCTCGCGCACCTCGAAGCATGACCCCTTCACTTGCGATCACCGTCGGGCTACGCGACAATCGCGACGCCCCAGGGGGAAACCAGCGGTGACCCCAACCCCGGCGGTTCAGTGGCAACAAGCCCGCTGACGGACTTGTTCTCACCGCCAAACCGTCGACAACACCTTCAAAAACACTTGTTCTCACCTGTCCTACCGGTGAGAAACAAGTTCGTCGACTGAAGAGCTCTAACGGATTGTCGATATTGACGCTGAACCCATATGACCCAAGTCGAACTAAGACGGAGAATTTAGAGCGTGAGACGCTGGGCTGTTTTCCGATTGCGATCGTTGCGCTGTTTTGCGTCGGCGGAATAGTCGGCTTGCTGCTTGGCTCGATGTGGCTATACACATTCGTACTCACTGACTACCGTTCTCACCTCGCGCCATTTGGTATCCCATTTGCCTTTTTCACTCTCCTCGCATCTGGATTGTCGCTCTGGTTTGCCAAATTCATGGTACGACCTGGCGAGCGCGGAAAAACTCCCACCGCACGCAATTACTTTGGGCGGCAATGACGGCGTACGCGAGGTGATCATGAATCCGGTAAAAGCGACGAACAATGACATGCACGGGAGCACGGCTTGCGGCGTTTTTCGCGATGGATAGTTCACTCTCTGTGCCCCGTGATGTCCGACGTTCTGCATTCAAGGTAAATTGCCGTGAGCGAATTTCACTTCTCAGCGACGTATGCGGAAGCGCGTCGCCGATTTAAAGCCGCTGCCGCGGCGGCCGGTGCAACCTTCAGCTCGCATCGAATCGACGCCCAATGCCAAGAAGAACTGGCGATCGATGTCGCGATCATCGGTGCGGACACCGCCTCCACCGTCGTGACATCATCGGGTGTACACGGAGTTGAGGGCTTCTTTGGATCAGCTATCCAGCTCGCGATTCTTGATCGGCTGAGACAAACCGGCTCCGAACCCAACGTACGGCACGTTCTCATTCATGGAGTGAATCCGTTCGGTTTTTCACGTTTACGCCGCTTCAACGAAGACAATGTTGATCTGAATCGCAACTTTCTCGAAAACGCGGATGGCTATCAAGGAGCGCCGGCTGGCTATGCAACTTTGAACGAGTTCCTGAATCCAGAGTCACCACCTTCCCGCTTTGAGCCCTTAAGATTAAAGGCACTTTGGAATATTTGGCGCCACGGACTGCAACCCCTTAAGCAGGCTATCGCCGGTGGGCAATACCAGTACCCACGGGGGATCTTCTTCGGCGGAAAGGGACCGTGCGAATCAACCCAGATTGTTTTCGAAAACTGCGATTATTGGATAGGTCCGTCGAAGAGAGTTGTCCACATCGATTTCCACAGTGGAC
>JBBSJZ010000425.1:0-5632 GCA_038256795.1 Pirellulales bacterium
ATGGCAACCACCTTGGTGGCGGCTGCCCATGGTGAACATGCCGTCGCTACCGTCACCCGCGTAGGCGCAACTGACTTTGTTGGGACCCATGATCGTCGTCACGCTCGTCATCACCGGGCGACCGTCTGTCCAACGCATGCCTTTCCGCTGGGAAGCGGCCCAGTTGTTGGCGTTAGTTCCCTGCAAGTGGAATTGCGGACGTGCCGGGTCGATCGTGCTTTCGCAAGTCGAGGGCGTGATGAAGAACTGGGCATTACTGCCGCGATTGACGACGGTTGCCGCGACTTCGAGGGTGTTGTTGTCCGTGAGAATTTCGCCACAGGCGATCGTGTTGCTCAAACCATCGAGGATATCTCGGAATCCGAGCTGGAAACGCGTTTGGAAGAAACCTCGCATGGATGGACGTCGCGGCGTACACCAGCCGATCTCCGAACCATCTTCGTTGATGCAGGAGTGATTGTTGCTGGAGATTCCGTCACCAATGCAAGCGGCATAATTCGTGAACGCCTCGAAGTTCGCCGGCGCTACGTTGGGATCGCTCGGGCAACGGTAGGTACCGATTTGGGTCAACCACGGCGTGTAGTTTCGATCCCAGGGGACAGGGCCCATCGGGCTAAATGAGGGCGTTCGAACGGACCCATTGTGATTGACGTTGCGAGGATTCGAGATCTGTTCCCATACCGCTTGCTGCTCAATGAATGGTGTCAACGCGACCAGGTAGCTCAACATCGTGCGGTTGGTATTGTTCGCACTACCACCAGCTGGGCTAAACGATCCACCGCTCTGCTTGGGCAACTTGTCATACGCAGCGTGGTAATTGTGCAGTCCCAAGCCGATTTGCTTAAAGTTGTTGCTGCAACTCATCCGCCGGGCAGCTTCGCGGGCAGCTTGTACCGCCGGCAGTAGCAAACCGACCAAAACGCCGATGATCGCGATCACGACCAGCAGCTCGACCAAGGTAAAACCGGGTCGCACTTTTGAGAAATTCTTCATGAAAAAAACCTAGGGTGACAAGAATCGAAAAAAGACCGACAGCAAAAAAACCGGCGGTCGACACGCACTCAATTGATTTACTGGGAAGACTATTGGCTCTGGCTATCCGCAGCATTCTGAGCTTCCATGTCGGCCATCTGCGCAGGCGTTTGAACGACAGAATCGTCCACCGGTGAAACGGTGGCGGTGTTGTCCGCCGCGCCACAGCCGATGAACAAGGCGGCGGGAAGCAAAACGAGGGCGGACATTTTGACAAAAACGGACATCGATACACCTGGTAAAAAGGGGCTGCATGACGGACAGCCGTGAAATGAGATGAACGGATCTCGCGGCAACTTGGAACCGGCCACGACGGCGCGCCGGATTTCCAAAAGTTCGCGAAAATTCACTAGAGCACTCCATCATGCGAGATGCAATGATTTTTTGCGCAGTAAAACTTCGCTTTTTTCCGGGTGCGTCAAGGCTATTGGCTCGAGTCCCGCTAAAGACTGGCTTATTGACACAGCTCGCATTTGCGAGGAAAGGTTCAAGTTCGCTGGATTTCGCCAAGCCTCGTTCTTTGTCGTGACCAAGAACTACCGGGCATCAACGCCATGAACGGTCGGTGCGTCAGTCCCTTCGACCCAGAGGTGCTCGCCGAGCGTGTCGAGATTGTGAGCGGTCGCCGACGAGCCGCTGGGCCACATGATCTCGATGCGATCGATGCGTGTCGTAGGACCGATGCCGAACCGTAACGCACGTTCGCTCGAACATTGATATCCGTTGCCAGCGAGAAGTTGTCGCGTTTGGCTTTTGTCGCCGACATGAATCGTGACCACGGCGCCGATGGCATCCCGATGGGACTTTGTCCCCACGAGCCGCAATGTGAACTCGTTGCCGCTGGTTTCGGTGCTGGGTGTGGTGTTGATCAATAGCGAGACTGGATCGAACAGGTGCGTGACCAGTAAATCCACGCGGCGATCACGGTTGGCATCGACACTCACCAAGGCACGGCCCAGTCGTGCGGACTCGAAATAGGGACCGAGAGTCGAAGCGGTGACGGCATCGAAGTGTCCGTCGGCTTGGTGACGAAAGACTTGCATCGGCATGCGATAGGCATGACCATTGTGTGTGAAGTCGTCAACATTGCCGTTGGCGATGACGAGTTCGAGTTGGCCATCATTGTCCGCATCGATCCACTGGGTCCCGTACGCCAACATCGATCGGGTAGGCGCGACCATTCCGGCGACCGTCGTCCGATCCGCCCAGATGCCGGGACTGATTTGCTGATAGAGCGTGTTGTAGTCGTCGGTAAAATGCGTGACGTAGAAGTCGAGGTCACCATCGCCGTCCACATCGTCGGCGGCGATGCCCATTGACGCCTGAGAGAGTGAACGCTCGTTGAACGCGAGGCCGCGGACGGCGGCTTGTTCGACGAAATGAACGGTCTCGATGCCTGGTGCGGCTGCGTTATGAGGCTGGGCTGACCAGAACTGGTTCGCCGTCATGTCGTTGGCCACGTACAGGTCCATGCCGGGTTGGTTATCGAGTTGGCCGATGATCAAACCGAGACCACGTCCGGGTTGCACATCATCGATCCACGGTGATGCAGCATTCACGAAGGTGCCGTCGCCACGGCCGCGCCACACGTCATCCGCGGCTGCTGGATAGCCGAGCGGACCGCAGGAGCGATGCGTGGGGATACCGTCGGGAAAGCAGGGCTGGGTCACGACGTCGTCACCGTCGATGTAGTTCACGGCGACAAGATCCGCGATCGCGTCACCGTCAAGATCCGCGATCGCGACGGAGGTGGTCCAATCATCACCGGCGAGTCCGACGCGTCGGCTGGCATCGGTGAACGTCCCGTCGCCGTTATTCTCGAACAATCGGTTTTCGCCAAAGTTGCCGACGAGTAGATCGGGGAACCCGTCGCTGTTGAAGTCACCAGCGGCGACACCTTGGGCGAAACCGCGATCATCCACGGTTGCGTTGCCGGTGACATCGATGTACTGGCCCGCGAGACTACGGTGCAGCCGATTGGGTGACGAATCCTGTTGTTTAGGCTTGCCATCACAAGCGGTGAGGTAAAAGTCGGGCCAACCGTCGAGGTCGTAGTCGATCACCGCTGCGCCGCCTGCGCCGGATTGATAAATCCACAAGCTCGCTTCTTCACCCACGGGCTTATCAATCTTGCAAACGTGATCGAGTCCGCGCGCGGATGATTCGTCCGCGAATCGAATCGAGCTGGCCGCTGACTCGGCGATGCGGAGGTCACTGGAGCCTGACAAGCTCCAGTCGATGTTGGGGAATTTCGATACATCGATCGCATCGGTGACGAGGGCGTCGGCGGATTGCCACGGCGACTTGCCGGTCATCTCGGCGCGGATATCGCGAAAGACGTCGGCGGCGCTGGCGTCCGGGTCCTGGGTCATCACGACGGCGATCCGCGCCCACGTCGCAGCTTCCCAGACTCGGCCGAGTCGTTTCATGGAGAGGGCGATCTGCACCGCCGCACGTTGCGAGTGATTACGCCCCGAGAAGAGCGACTCGACATCGTCACGCATCGCGGTGATCAATCCGGCGCGGCTGCTGGCAAGTTTCGACGCATCACCGTGACCGGTCTCGGCCAGGCAACTGCCCAGACGCGTGAGCGCCTCGCCATCGCTGGGATTGAGCTCGGCGGCGTGCCAGTAGGCGCTAGCGGCTGCAGCGATGTTGCTTTGCTTCTCAGCCCATACGCCGGCCGCGATCCAGTACTGGGGTTGCGACTCGATTCCCGTCGGCAGCGTCTTCGACCAAGCAGCGATCGCGGCCTCGTCACCGAGCTCGACGAGCGATCGACCATAGTAGCCGCAAGCTTCCAGAAACTCGGGATGCTGGGCACAAACCGGCTCGAGCAAGCGACGTGCTTCGAGCCAGTCGCCACGATAGGCGGGAGCGCGGGCCAGCGCGTACTGGGGCCGTAGATCACCGGGATGGTGCTGGATCGCGTAGTTGCAAATCGCCGCATCCGTTTGGGGCCGCGTCAAATCCGTGAGCATGATCAATTCGTTGATGCCCGCCTGTTGACGTTGGACCAAGAATTGCAGATGTTCCGCAGCCCGAAATTCTAAACCGAGTGACGCAGCGAGTCCGGCGAGGTCCGCCCGCGCCTTCACATTCTCCGGGTGCGATGCGACGATTCGTTCGAGGGTGCGAAGCGCGTCGAAGGGTCGCCCGGCAGCCATGAACTCTTGGCCGACACGGTCGAGAGACTCTGCAGTCTCCGTGTCGATGGTGATCGGAGTTTGCTCGGCAGCGAAGGGCTCAGCCGCCGGCTTCGTTGGACCGCACCCGGTGGCAAGCATGATGGCGAGCCAGACGGCACGAGGATAAACGGTCTTCATGAGTAACCGAAACGATCGAAGTCTCTTGGACTTGGGATGTAGGAGACGCTCGCTTTATCGTAGCTGGTTTTGCCAGCGCAGGATGTCACTGCGACTTGAGCGGTCGATCCAGTCCACTGATTCGCGGCTCGACAATGCTGGGGTCGCCCGTGAGCGGATTCGTGCGAGTAATGCGGGCTGTGCCAGTTCCGTAACCGTCTTCGGGCAGCGGACGGCTGGGCAGCAACAGTAGATTCAACATCGATGCCGTTTGCTGGGCGAGCGGTACACTCACGCTATGCTCCGGCGCGATCGCCCGCGCCAGACTCGTCGATTCCAACAGGGTGCCCGTCGACCAAGCGAGCACGCGACCGTCCGCGCACAACGCCACGCCCGGTGGCACCGATTCGTAACCCGGTTCACCCGCACATTGGCCCGTCAATCGCAATTGCACGCCGTTGATGTTGAAGTGCAGCCCCAAGCGATCGTACGGCAAATTGTATTGGCTGATCGCATCGTCAGTGACTCCGAAATTCAACGACTGGCTCGCGGCACGCACGAACGAGCCGCCGACGTTTCCGTCGCGAGCGATGACCACGCCATCGATGTCAATGCGTCGTCCACCGGGATCGATCACGCCACGATTAAAGTCGACATCCGCCAATCCCGTTAAGCGATGTGGCAACGTTTCAAAGACGCGACTCAGGTCAATCTTACGAAAGTGCGAGCCGCGAAGATTCAATTGCCAACGAAGGTCAGCGAGTTCCCATTCGATGTTCCCCGAGAACTCGGCGTCCGGTCCGAGTCGTTTGAGCAGCGGTGAGAAATCGGCAAGGGCGGAGCAGGGCAGGGCGGTGGCCCCGGTTTGGAGAGTTCCCATCGTGGTCGGCGAATCGCTGCGGCGGTCGCGGTGCAGGGTGAGTCTGATCGGCGCGTCGTCAGGCGAGTGCGACTGCACGGCTTCGATCTCCACGCGAGTCCCGCGCGCGTGAGGCTGAAGTTCCAAGTCGACGCGACCGAAGCTGAGCGGTTGCCCCCGCCGACTCGCAATCGTTAAGTCGTCCACATGAACGCGCAGCGGTCGCTCGGTGCGCTGCGGTTGACACAAAAATCGATCGGGCACGAGCATCCAAAATGCTTCAAGCTGGTCCGATTCAATTTGCGGCTGGCTCAGACTAAGTGCCGATCGATCGGCCAACGTGGCCCACACGGCAACACGAATTCGGGCCACCGGTCGACCCGTTTCTGGCTGTGAAAGCTCAATGGCGTGCAGCTTGACGGCATACGGTTTAAGC
>JBBSJZ010000426.1:0-5627 GCA_038256795.1 Pirellulales bacterium
CGAAGATCTTCCCAGTGACGTGACGATCCAGTTCTCGCAAACCCGACCGATCACGGTCGAAATCCAAGATGGGCTCGTCTGGGTCACATTGCGGGTCGTCCAACTGTCGCGAGGCGAGGGACTCGATCTGCGTCGATTCATCGTTCGCGCGGCCTACGTGCCCCAAATTGACGGTATCCATGCTTCACTGGTCCGCGACGGGCATTTGCGAATCAGTGGCCCGAGTTTGTCGATGCGAGAGCGATTGCCCGTGCGTGCCATCTTCAATAAAGTCCTCTCGCCCAATCGCTCGATTCCAATCGTACTACCACAACTATCGAACAACCCAGCCGCTGAGGGCCTGGCGGTCAGCCAACTTGAACTTCGCGATGGCTGGCTCGCGCTCGCGATCAGTGAAGCCCAGCACGTTCGAGTCGCACTGATCACACCGCGGATCGCCGAAGACTCTTCGAGCAGTACTTCGGCTCGTTAGGCATTCAATCATTGATGCTCCGTCTCTCCACCCTGCGCCCTCGTGGGTGAGAGGACGAGTGCGGGGGAGGCCGGAGTTGAAGTCGTGATGTGTTTGTTGATCCGTCACTCGCTCGTTTGCTACAATTGCTGAATTAACCTTTCAGCAATCAGGGCAACTATGTATACGCGGCATGGATTGATAATCGCATTTTGTTGTTTTGGGATCGTTCATGCGGCAGTCGCGGACGATCGGAACTGGCCCCAGTGGCGCGGCTCCAAGGGTACCGGTGAAGCATCGTCCACAGGAGTCGTGACCGAGTGGGGACCGACTCGAAATGTGAAATGGCGAATCTCGCTTCCTGAAGCGGGCAATTCGACGCCCGTGGTTTGGGATACCAAAATCTTCTACACGCAACCACGCAGTGCAACGAACGAGCGTGCCCTGTACTGCGTTGATCGCGAGACCGGCCGCGAGTTGTGGAACCGTTCGGTCACCTACCGGGAACCGGAATCGTCTCACTCAACCAATCCGTTTTGTTCCGCTTCGCCCGTCACCGATGGCGAGCGGGTGATCGCTTGGTTCGGCTCTGCCGGGCTCGTGTGCTGGGATCTGGACGGCAACGAAATGTGGCGTCGTGAGCTCGGTACCCAGCAACACATGTGGGGCTATGGAACCTCGCCAATCCTGCATGCCGACCTTTGCATTTTATTGTTTGGGCCAGGTAAGAATGAATTCCTGGTTGCCGTCGACAAGACGACCGGAGAGACGAAATGGCAAGTTGACTCGCTCAGCGATGAAGCGGAACGCTTGCTCAGCGGTGCTGGGAATGACGGTAATGCGAATGATTTTTCCAGCGATAAGAATCGTGATGAACGACTTCGGGGTGCTTGGAGTACACCGATCGTGATCGAAGTTGATGGACACAAAGAATTGGTTGCGACATTGCCGCGCCGGGTCAGTGCCTTCGATCCATCAACCGGCGACTTGTTGTGGACCTGTGGTGGCGCGGCGCCGCTGGCGTACGCATCACCGATGGAATCCGACGGGGTGATTGTGGCCCTCGGCGGATACGGCGGCGCCTCCCTTGCCGTTCGAGCAGGTGGTCGTGGCGATGTGACCGAGTCCCATCGCATTTGGCACAAGCCCAAGGACGGTAGCTGGTTGGGTACCGGAGTGATCGATCGCGACGCGGTTTACATTTGCAATATGGGTGGCGTGCTGCACTGTTTGGATGTGCAAACCGGCGACGAGCTTTGGAAGGATCGTGCGGACGGAGGTGGTACTTGGTCAAGCATCACCAAGACCGACGACGGAAACATGTTCTTGCTCACCAAATCGGGAACGACAACCGTCTTCAAGCCCGACCGCTCCGCATACGTGAAGATCGCAGAAAACAGTCTCGACGAAACCAGCAACGCCTCGGTCGTTGTCGCTGGCAATGATGTCCTCGTTCGCACCGACCAAGCCCTTTGGTCATTCACCCAATAGAGGGGCTATCGCGTCATGCGGATTCGTCGGCATTGAAGCCGGAGAACGGACGTCGATGAATCGCCAGCGTTTCGGCGATTGTAACATCGTTTTCATTCTTGCCAGGTCGCGGTTTCACCTGTAAGACGCGATGTTTTTGCAAAAGAGGCGACGGTGGGATTCGAACCCACGAATAAAGGATTTGCAATCCTTCGCCTTAGCCGCTTGGCCACGTCGCCTTCAAGCACCGAAGTGCTGAATCAATGGGGAACTTAGGGGAAGTTTTCGGGACAGTCAAGGTCTACCACTTCAATCCCCGAGTTCCAACTGGATCGGTCATGCCGGTAGTATCGGCGTCCTTGCGGGCGAGCTTGAGACGACTTCGCAGAATCGCCACTCGCCGCCAAGGGGTGCGGCCCATCAGCTATTCGGGTGACGTCAGAACGTGCCAGCATCGCGTCGCTCGACTCCGGCGAGCAACTGGATCAAGGTGCTTCGCAGTTCGCGCACCTTGAGCGGAAGTGCCAACCTCTTTCGATTCGGGCCTTCGATGGCACCGCTGGTCAATCTCTCTTGCCGATGGTCCGCCAGCAAGACAGAGGGGATGGAGCTCGTATGCTCATCACTAGCGAAGCGGTTAAAGGCTTCGACAGCGAGTCCACCGAGTTCTGCCGCACCAAAGATCACACAGTCGGCGGGGCGATCCTCGTGCGGTGCGAAGCGGGACAAGGCACGGCCGGGATCGGAGATGACGAGGACGCGGTAGCCGCGAGATTTGAGGCGTTCGCGAATCGCATTTTGCAGGGGAATTTTAGACTCGACGAGCATCACCACGTAACCCTCACCTTCGTTGGTCGGCACGTCGTCATCATCATGAGATTCGCCCGCCGCAGCGGGGTTGGAGGGATCGACAGTGCGAACACCCGTCTTGCCCGACTTCAACATCTCGAGCGCCTTCTTGATTTCCGCCTGCATTGCGCCGGCGGATTGGTAGCGTTTCTCGGGATTGAATTCCATCGCTTTGATAACGATGTGATTGGCGACTGGAGGTAGATCCGCCACCAATTCGTGCAGCGGTTGAATATCGGAAAAGCGAGAGATATTCAGGCGTGCCATCCGGTCGCGTGTTTCCGTCAAAGCGGGCGTTCCGGCGAGCATGTGATAGAGCATATTGCCGGTGAAATAAACGTCGCTGCGCGGATCGTCCTTGCGAACTCCGGTGCCTCTTTCGAGCGCCGCGTAATCGATCGCCCGCGCATTGGGACAATCTGCAATTTTTTCGGGATTGGCTCGATCCGAGAGCGCCGCCAAGCCAAAGTCCACGAGTTTGGCTTTACCCTCAGAGCTCACCAGCACGTTTGACAACTTGAGATCTCGGTGGGAAATCCCGAGAGTTGCAGCGTAGGACAGTCCCGCCGCAATCTCGTAGGTGAACTTGAGGGCTAAGTCCGTTGGAAATCGGCCTCTTATTTTGACCAATTCACGCAGCGTTTGACCTTCGACGAACTCCAGCACCAAGAATGGATTCCTCGTATCGGGAACCACGTCATAAATACTGACGATATTCGGATGCCGTAACCTGAGCCCCATGCGGCCTTCGCGAAGAAATTGCTCAAGTTCTTTCGCTTCGTCACGAAAGCGTTTCCTCAGCACCTTGATGGCAAAAACTTCACCGTTGCGACTCGCTCGATAAACGCGTGCGAAGGTTCCGGCACCAATGAGGTAGAGGACTTTGTAGTCGCCGTAGAAAAATCCAGTACGATCACCTTTGATAATTTTTTCTGATTGCAGCGTCGTGACTAAACCACGCCGTTGCATGACGTCGATGGTCGCGGCGAGGTTGATTTCCGAACCTCGGCCCCCCAGTTCGCCCATGGCGGCGTCGACATCGCGGCGTTCGGCGAGTCCATGGTCGATAATCTGCTGAGCAAACTGCTCGCTCGTAAGGTCGCTCATGGCGGGCTACAACACCTTGTGACGGGACGGTTGGGCTTGAATGGATGAATGGGCGAGGCCCTTCCAAGGCCCTATTCTACACAGGAATTCAGGGATGGCGCAGTAACGAAAAAAGGGAAGCGTCCTGATAACGCTTCCCCTCGTGTTGATCTCAGCTTCTAAAGCAACCTACTTCATCAATCGTTCGAGCGCGGACAGAGCTGCACGCGCTTCTTCGATGCTGCCCATCGATTCAACCATGTTCTTGACCTTGATCAAGGAATCGATCGAGACGCTACCGCTACTCTTGGACGAGGCGGCTGGGCGGCCCGCCGAGCTGGCGGCACTCTTCTTACCAGCGGGGCGACCACGCTTTTTCGACACCGCCTCGGCGGCTGGCGTTGGGCCACGCTTGGTCGATCCGGCGGGGCGTCCCGGCTTGCCCACCTTCTTCTTCTTCGACGTCGAACGAATTGTGCTGACGAACGCCGGAGTGACACTCAATCCCTGGGCCTTGAGAGCGTCGGAGACTTCCATCGGCTTGGCTTTGGGGTTGGTCGCGTAGTAATCACGAATCGCTTGCGACTTGTTGGGGCCGCCAGACTTCTTTGCCATCGAATTCACCTTTTTACTGCCACACAGGTTCGGTGGCGTTCAACTTGGGGGGGTTTGAAATGAGGGCTGAGATGAGGCTGCGGATAACTTGGAACAGGCATGTCCATGAACCCAAACCAACTCAGCCGAACATTGTATCTCGTAAAATACCAAAAATCGGCAGTGCAACACTACTCCATGCCCTCGTTGTTGCCACGCGACTGCCTAATACCATAAGAACCGATGCAATGATGTCAATTGACCCAAGCCCAGTTTCTTTACAATATCGATAAAAATTAGGGAATTACATCCGTTCCGGGACATTGATTCCAAGTAATGAGAGTCCGAGCTTGAGCACTCGACCGCTGAGCGTTACCAATCCCAAACGCGATCGAATCAATTCATCCGACTCCGCCTTGAGCACGACACAACTGTCGTTGAAGACTGAATAGGCCTTGGCGGTTTCATAGAGATAGTCGACTAACAAATTCGGGCAGTAGTCTTGTGAAGCGGCTTCTAAGACCTCCTCGAATTTCAACAAACACAATGCCAGCTGACGTTCGGCGGGTTCAGCAATCAATAGTCCATGCTCGCGAATTCCCGCGGCGAGCACGACCGGATCGACGTCACCGCGTCGCAAAATACTTTGGGTCCGAGCATACGAATATTGAATGTAGGCAGCCGTATTGCCATCCAATGCCACCATCTTTTCGAGACTGAATCGATAGTCGCTGGTGCGGTGATGCGACAGATCCGCATACTTAATCGCTCCAATGCCCACCGCTTCGGCGACGGCATTTTGCTCGTCGGCGTCCATCGGCGGCGACATTCTCGCCAAACGCTCTGGATCACACACCACATCCCGCGCACGCGCGACTGCGTCATCCAATAAAGCTTCGAGCCCAATCAGCGATCCACTCCTGGTTTTCATGGGCCGACCGTCTTCCCCGAGAACGGCACCAAAATTGACGTGAGCGAGACGAACTTGGTCGAGCCCAACCAATCGCGCGACTGCAAATAGCTTCTCGAAATGTTCACCCTGGCGGGAATCAACAACGTACAACACTTGATCCGGCTTGAACTGGCTCAATCGATAATTCAAAGTGGCAAGATCGGTGGTGGCATACAAAAACGCACCGTCTTGCTTCCGCACGATCATGGGTGCTTCAAAACCATC
>JBBSJZ010000427.1:0-5602 GCA_038256795.1 Pirellulales bacterium
ACGTGCGCCTTACGCACTATATTGAAGTTCGGTTCGAGCCTCGCCGATCCCTGGTCTCTCCTCACACCTTCGACACGACCCCACCATGAGCTACTATCTCGGCATCGATATCGGTACCAGCGGCACGAAAACACTGGTCATTGACGTCCTCGGCAAAGTCCTAGCGGAGTCGTCGGCGGAGTACCCGATGGCCCAACCAGGCCCCGGTTGGACCGAACAGGATCCCGAAGATTGGTGGAACGCGACGGTCAAGACCGTTCGCGGGGCGATGAAGGCCGCCAAACTGAAGCCGGCGGACGTGAAAGCGATCGGCCTCAGCGGCCAGATGCACGGGTCGGTTTTCCTCGACAAATCGGACCGAGTGATTCGACCCGCGCTGCTCTGGAATGACCAACGCACCGCGGCCGAGTGCGACGAAATCACCACGGCTGCGGGCGGTCGCAAGCAACTCATCAAACTCGTTGCCAACCCTGCACTCACCGGCTTCCAGGCGCCGAAGATTCTGTGGTTGCGCAATCACGAGAAAGCCAACTTCGCGCGGCTCGCCAAGGTGCTGCTTCCCAAGGATGAGATTCGCCGCCGCTTGACTGGCGATTACGTGACCGAAGTCAGCGACGCTAGCGGCACGTTGCTGCTCGATGTCGTCAATCGCAAGTGGTCGAACAAATTGCTCACGAAGTTGAATCTCGATGACTCGCTCTTGCCAAGCGTGGTCGAGAGCGAGGACGTCACGGGAACATTGACCGCCGCCGCGGCCAAGCTCCTTGGGCTCACTACCGATTGCAAAGTCGTGGGTGGCGCGGGCGATTGCGCCGCCGGCGCGATCGGGAACGGCGTCGTCAAGAGCGGAGTGCTGAGCACTTCGATCGGCACGAGTGGCGTGATGTTCTGTCATAGCGACACGCCCCAGTACGACGCGGCGGGACGGCTGCATACGTTCTGTCACGCGGTTCGCGGCAAGTGGCACATGATGGGTGTGAATCTCACCAGCGGCGGATCGCTGCAATGGTGGATGGATCAAGTGCTGACCGATCCCGACGCGAAAAAAGATCCAAAGCGATACGAACGCGCGACCGCCGCCGCCGCTGAAATCGCTGCGGGTAGCGGCGGTCTCGTGTTCCTGCCGTATCTCAATGGTGAACGAACGCCGCACGCGAATCCGCATGCCCGCGGCGCGTTCGTCGGTTTGAATCTATCCCACGACCGCGGCGCGATGACTCGAAGCGTGATGGAAGGCGTGACCATGGCGCTGCGTGATTCACTCGCGATCATTGAATCACTCGCGGTTCCGGTAAAGCAAATCCGCGCTTCCGGCGGTGGCAGCCGCAATCCGCTGTGGCGACAAATGCAGGCCGATGTGTTCGGCAAGAAGATCACCACGCTCGCCGTCGAACAGGGACCCGCCTTCGGCGTCGCGTTGCTGGCCGCCGTCGGCGATGGTGCCTACCCCAACATCGAAGCCGCCTGCAAAACGACCATCGAAGTTGCCGCCGAAACGAAACCCGATAGCGCCGCCGTCAAGACGTACAACAAGATGTTCCCCATCTATCAAAAGCTCTACGTCCAACTCGCCGACACCATGGGCGAACTCGTCGGCATGTAGGTGGTCCAGCCTCTCTCGCCCCCGCTCCTCGGGCTTTTAGAGGGGACGAGGGTTCGCCAACTTGCCGCGGTTACGTCTCAGTTGCCCGCATGCGGCATCGATTTCGCTGCCTTTTCGGTGACGAAATTGCACGTTGATTCCACCGCTCTCGAGCGTCGTGCGGAACATCTCGATCGAGCCCGCCGAGGGCGTGCGATAGGGTAAACCGGCCACCGGGTTGTAGGGGATCACGTTGAGCAGTGCACAACGACCGCGGAGCAGTCTCGCGAGCTCAATCGCGCATTCGCGTGAGTCGTTGATTCCGCCGAGTAACACGTACTCGAACGTCAATCGCCGACCCGTGGCATCGAAGTAATGATCGGCGGCCTTCATCACGGCTTCGATGCCAATCTTGCGACTGACGGGCACCAATTCACTGCGCAGTTTTTCGTTGGGGGCATGCAAGCTCACTGCGAGGTTGTAGGGCACGTCGTTCTTGGCGAGTCGCTCCATCGCGGGTGGTAAACCCACCGTGCTGATCGTGATCCGTCGGGGGCTGATGCCGAGTCCATCGGGGCTGCGGGCAATATCGAGTGCCGCGAGCACGTTGACCAAATTTGCGAGCGGTTCCCCCATACCCATCATCACGATGTGGCTGAGGCGTTCGCCTTCGTCGAGATACGTTTGCAACTGCAACATCTGTTCAATGATCTCGCCGCGCGTCAAGTTTCGATCGACGCCATCGAGTCCACTCGCACAGAACACGCACCCCATCGCGCAGCCGACTTGGCTGCTCACGCAAATGCTGCGTCGATCCCCATCGCGCAGCAGCACGCATTCGACCTCGCCACCGTCCGCCAATCGCATCAGTAACTTGTCGGTGCCATCGTCACTGTGAACCGCTTCGACGGCAGCCGACTTGAAGATCACAAAACTCGCCTGGAGTACATCACGCAGCGACTGCGGCAAATCGCTCATCGCCTGAAAGTCGCTCACCCGGCGGGCGTAAATCCATTTTTGAATTTGCTTGGCTCGAAACGTCGGCTGGCCGTTCTCACTCAGCCACTCGACCAATTGTTTGTACGTGATGTCGAGCAAATGCCGACGATGCGGCTCCGCTGCGGCGCTGGCGGGGGCAGTCGGATCGACGATGGGAAGTGTCACGGGATATCGGTGCTGGCTAAAAGTTACTGGGTCGGCAAGGCGTCGTTCATTCGGTACCATCGTTGCGTCCCAACGACACCATGAACTCTCACCCAGCAGTGTAACCGGCCCATGGCACATGTCGAAGTCAATCACTCCGAAGCGCTGCAGCGTTTTCTTGCTCTGACCGCCATCCCCGGCAAAAGTGGCGAGGAACTCGGTGTCGCCCAGCGGATCGTCGGCTACCTCGAGGCCGCCGGGGTACGTCCGGACCAGATCCACTTTGACGGCGCCGAAACACGTGCCCTCGGCGGCGGCAATTGCGGAAACCTCATCGTCAAGTTGCCCGGAAACGGTCGTGGGCCGGTGACGCTGCTTTCCGCCCACATGGACACGGTACCGATTTGCGTGGGCAGCCAACCGGCGGTCGCGGGCGAGCGGGTGCATAGCTCGATCGAAACGGGGCTCGGCGCCGATGATCGCAGCGGTTGTGCGGCGGTGCTAACGGCGGCTATCGAACGACTCCGCCGGGGCGACGAGAACTTTTCACCCGCAGTATTGGGGTTCTTTGTTCAGGAAGAAATCGGCTTGGTCGGGGCTCGACATTTGGATGTCACCGCGGTGGGCAAAGTCGATCGCGCTTTCAATTTTGACGGTGGTAGCGTCGAGAAAATCACGATCGGCGCGATCGGTGGCCAGCGGATGACAATCCGCGTGCTGGGGTATCCGGCCCACGCCGGCGTCGCACCCCAGGAGGGGGCCAGCGCAACCGTGATGGCTGCTCACGCGATCAGCGAACTGGCTCGTGGCGGTTGGCTTGGCCGTATCGAAAAGCCGCAAGGTGTCGGCACCGCCAACGTCGGCGTCATCGTCGGCGGCGACGCGACCAACGTCATCACACCCCGCGTGGATCTCAAAGCCGAAGCTCGCAGCCATGACTCGGAAATGCGAGAACGAATCGTCGCCGAAATTCGCCAGGCATTCGAATCGGCCGCGGCGTCCGTGAAAACGGCCGACGGACGAGCCGGACGCATCGAGTTCGAGTCACGCGTCGACTACGACTCGTTCCGTCTGTCCGAAGATCATCCCTCGGTCGCTGCCGCCGAGTCCGCCCTGCGAGCACTCGGCCGTGAACCATACCAAGAAGTTTCCAACGGCGGACTCGATGCCAATTGGCTGTACCTGCACGGCATCGAAGCCGTCACCCTCGGTTGCGGTCAACGCAACATCCACACCGCCGACGAGTGGCTCGACCTACCCGAGTTCCGTACCGCGTGTGAATTGGCCACGCGATTGATCAGCTAAATCGCTATTGATAATCAGCGCCGTACTTACCGAGCTTGTCGCTAGCAAGCGAAGTTGCGCGGATAAAATTTTTTTCGGATTTCCTTCTTATAAGTGCCGAGACTGACACCTTAAAATTACGGCTCGTGACGCAGTGCGGAACCTCAACCAAATTGGGTGGTAGAGTTCCTCAATCGATCCGAATTACTGTCGCGATTATCTTTTCGCTCAGTATCTTCTTCATGGCTGATTCCTTGGCGGAGGATTCCGAAGAGGCTTTCTCACTGGTGGTGATCACCCATCCGTTAGGAGGCAGCGTCTCCGCGCATTTTGATGCTGGGCTCGTCCATCCCGGATCAACTCACAAGTTTCGACTTGACTTGCTCAACCAGACCTCCGAGGAGTTGGTCATCGATAACGTTGAGCCGAACTGCGGTTGCACAAATGTGAGCGCAGTCAAAACCAAATTAAAGCCTGGGGATAGATTCGCGTTTGAATTTTCCCAAGAGATTGATTCATCGCCTAAAAAGATTGATGGCAGTGGTGTTCTCGTTTTCAAAAATGGTTTGACGCCTGCATTTCACCTCAACTTTGTGTACGAAGTGCGGGGTCACCTGCGCTGGGCGTCTGATCTTTTGATGGCAACATTGACTGACGCAGGCGAAGCTGCAATTCAGTCAGATATAACTATCTCGGACGATGTTAAGGCGAGTGATTTCGAGATTCATGTGAGCGGAATCGACGGGGACTTTGAGTATTCGATCGATCGGGAGAGCAAACATCTGTCTGGATTTCTGAAGCTGAATACCAAAGTCGCTTCACGTCTTTATGGCCAACTTGAGCTTCTGGACCTCCGGTCGGGAGCAACCCAAGTGATGCCGTTGATAGTGGACCCCTACCGCCCATTTAAGCTGTTGCCAGAATTCCTGAAGTTCAGTTGCGATACGCAGTCCGACGAATACTTTGCAACTTTATACGTCCAAAAGCTAGGTGAATCTAACGAGCCAGGCTCAACATGCCTCGCGGCTGCCCGGCTAGGTGGTTCCTTGCTGCATAGCACTGTAACGCAGTTGCGTCCAACATTGTTTAAGATTGAGATGGTGCTGCCAAAATCGACATTTGTTCAGTGGAACGAGTCAAAGCCTGAAAGCGATCGCGTCAACAGCGTTTCAGTTGAAATTAAATTGGGGCCTGTCAAGTCCAAACAGGATCTGCCTTTTGTAATGGTGGATCGATAGATTAGTTATTGCGGGGCTGTCCTCCCATCACCGCCCAGTGTATGTGCATTGATGTTGCCTTCACATCTACCGCTCAAATTTGCCCGTGAAATTGACGCAATGCCCGGCTCAATTCCCTGAGTTTCTATCTACGCACCATTGATCATCATCCGAGATCAATTCCGAACGACGTATGACGATTCTGCCTAGCTAGGGCAAGCGGCAGAATCATTTGCATTCTCTTCTTTTATGCTTTGTTGAGGGAGAGAACGGGATGAGGGGCACAAAGATAACTGCCGCTTGCGTAAGTGATCGGCTAGGCAGCCCGATAAAACCAACAAGATAAGCCACGACCGTTGACCATGGGATTCGGTTG
>JBBSJZ010000428.1:0-5562 GCA_038256795.1 Pirellulales bacterium
CGCTCACAACCGTGTCGGCTAACGATTGCTCTACCAATACCAGTCGATCACGTCCTCCGAGCCAACCAATGTCATAGCTCAACAATGATCGCTTAGACGCGACCCATGAGTGCTCGCGATCAACCTCGTCGCCATTCGCTTGTCTCTCATCTCCGAGTGTCCAGCCTGGTAGCTCAGCATCCCTCAGTCGCTGGAGCGAATCCGCTGCGATGACGATCCCCGACCACTCGTGATCGAGTATCGCTGGGATGGCGTCCTCTCTCAGCGTAAATCGATCCAAGTGAGCCGCGATCCGCTCCGATTGTCCCGCCGCACCAATCAGCCGGTAGCCCGACTCATTGCGATACGCCATCACGTGCCCGAGCATCTTGCCACGCACGTCGGTCACAAACGTCTCGCACCCAGTCGATACCGCCAATGCCTTGACATGATTCGTCGTCAAATTATGCAGGATCTTATCCGCATCTCGACCCACTAAATCCACCACCGACACCGCATCCAATCGATAAATCATTGATTTCTTTCTGACGACTGCCCACTGCCTACTGCCTACTGCCTACTGCCTACTGCCCTACTTCCCTACTTCCCTACTTCCCTACTCCTACTTCCCTACTCCTACTTCCCTACTCCTCTTGGGAGTACAACGGCATGTGCCGATAGTAAACTTCGAGACAATAGATCGACAAGCAAGTCGTATACAGTCGACCCGCCGTCGGGCCCCAATCATCTTGCTGCGGTGACCAACTTCCCTTTTCACGTCCCGATTTTACTTGCGAAGCAGGCAACTCCACCTTCATCACATCGTTCCACTGTGTCCACAGCGGTCCACCGTAATGATGCAATGCCTGAGTGGCGTAGTACCAATAATACACGTCACGATCGCGCGTGCTCAACATGTGACCTTCAACCAGCGTCTCTAATCCGACGGCCATCGCCGGAACGTTGCGGCGCCAGCCGAGATACTGACGACACAGTAGCCCTTCGGCGGTCATCGCTGGCGTAGCGTCTCTACGGCGTTGATAACCATACGCAGCACCGTCGTAACTTTGCACCGAATCCAAATAATCTTCGATGCGGTAGAACGTCTTTTGCGGCACGTCCAAACCCGCCGAAACCCCGCTCTTGAGTCCCATCACGAACCATCCAGTCACCGAAGTATCGGAATCAAAACCCGGCTCGTACCGCCAGCCGCCTTCGGGCGATTGAGTCTCAACCGCGAAGTCGATCGCGAGTTGTGCCGGGGCTCGCAACCATGAATCGCCCGTCATCGCGTACAACTCACAAATCGCAATCATCGCCTGAGCTTGAGCGTACATCTGCTCGTGGTCACGAGCTGACTTCGCCATAAAGCCGCGACGATCCTGCTGGCCCACCAACCACTTGATGCCGCGTCTGACTTCATCGGGATAATCGCCCGACGGATGGGTATTTCCGGCTCCCATATATGCGAGCAACGCCATCGCCGTCGCCGCCGTATTGTTCTCGCTTGTGCCGCCATCGCCGTACGGGCCTCGCAAACTCCAACTGCCGTTTTTTTGTTGTTGAGCCTTCAGCCACTCGAGCCCCAGTTTGACGGCATCTTCCGTTTGCTGCGTCCCGCCAAACATCGCTAGCAATGCCTTCCGCATCGCACCGCTGCGACCTCCGAACATCGGCTTCATCTCCGCGATTGATTCCGCCGCACCCGCCGCGATGTTAAGTTGCGTCGAAACATCACCGGACTCCGATTGGCCTGGGATCGCCATTGGCACTGGCACATCCATCATCACCTCGCTCATCAAACTGTCCATGTCGACCTCGATGGGTGCGTCCTCGATCGAATCCGACTCTGTCATCTGGTCAGCCGGATCGATCGAGAACTCCGCCAACTCGACTGGAGATTGACGTTCGCTTTGACCCATCGTCAGTAAGACTCGCGAGATGCCTGAGCCCACCGGCGTCGTGATCAATGCCAAGATCAGTAACAGAACTAAGTGCAGCACCATGCTGACCAACCAAGACGGTACTGTCGCCGCGCGGTTGACTTTATCTGGAGGGGATTCTTCACTTTGGTCGCTAGTTTCACGATCCTGCCCGTCAGCCGTCACTGATTTGGCTGCCGAACGAGACTGGGCCACCTGAATCGGCGGCAATTCTCCACCCCAGCGACCGGTCTTTGCCGAGCCAACTCCTGAAATGACCGCCAGTTCACTTGGTTCAGGGAAGGTTGCTGCATCCGCCGCGCGTGAGGCTGCTGAACGAATGGGAGGTAAAGTCGCACGTGTCGGCGGCGGCGGTGGGACTGCACCATTGCGTGAGGCCGGCTCGCGCGACACCGAAGCGGCACCCCCTCCGGGGACTGGTTTTGGTGGCGCGTTCGTTACCGGTCGCACCACGGGGGGAGGAGTCGATGGCGGTGTCAGCTGCAACGGAAGCGGTTCCGCTTCGTTTGGAGGCGACGCCGTGGTGTCAGCGGAAAACGATGAATTTGACATAGCGTGAGTGAAATGAGCGAATCCGATACCACTGCCGCAAATAATCTCGGTGAATGCGTCGTCCCTACAGTGTACGGCACCTATCCGCTTCAGTGGGCCATTCTAGACGCGATTTGCAACGGTTTTCGGAATGCGAACGGCGCATCCGCCGTGCCAAAACCGCTAGCTTTCGCATGTTCGCCGCCAACCAGAAAAATCCTCAACAGCCGAATTGCATGCACAACCAACCGCCACTTTCCGTCAAAAAAATAAATCCTCCGCAAACCCGTTGACATCGTGAAGCCAAGCCTAGATAAAGGCGTCTCACTTGCGGCAATCAAACGCCGCAAGCCACCACACCGCGGGGTGGAGCAGCCAGGTAGCTCGCGAGGCTCATAACCTCGAGGTCGCAGGTTCGAATCCTGTCCCCGCAACTCTAGATTTCTCGACGAACTTCGGTTGACTGTCGGGTAAACGAATTGGCCGGCGATTGTGTAATACACGATCGCCGGCTTTTTTTTGCTTTCTACGGTGTTTTTTGCCGTGTCAAACGCTCTTCGGCGGTGTCTCGCCGGGTTCTCTGGCTCTCGGCTTGGAGAGTCTCCATCGGGGGAGGTGGGGCGACCTGGGAAGCCCTCTGGCCCGGAACTCTCGGCACTCTCTGGTCTCTCGGACCTTCCCCTTATTTGAATCCCACCGCCCGAGAGACTTTTCAGAGAACGGCCTTAAGAGCCCATTTTCCGGGAATCCGCTCGCGCACTTTCCATAAGTAACCCTGAGAGGAGTCGTTTGGTTCGGCTCGGTGGGTTTAGTTGCTTTTGGAGGGGAGGCGCGGATGCAGGATTCGGTATTGCCGGCGGTTCAGATGAATCGCGTGGCGTGTTTGTTGGGGCGTGCGGTGCTGCGATGGCAGCGAGATCGGGACGCCAACCCGAGAAGTTCGGAAATTGTCTCCGACTCTCTACCCGAACGGCTTGAGTCTCGTCCGGTTTCCTCGCTCTCTGTGACTGGTCGAAACGATCGGGCAACGGGCTCGATCGAGACCGGTTCTCGACACGAGACGGGAGACACCAACGTTGTGCGAAGAACAACGACAAAAAATCGCGACGCTGATCGTCGAAGCGATCCGGCGGCATGCGGAAAAGATCGCCAACCAAGAATTGGCAGCGGATGCAGACAGGAACAAAACCACGGAGGTATCCGATGAGCCCTGAAACGAAATTGAAAGTTGCAAAGCTGTCCGATTTGACGATCGGGCAACTCGCGGCGAAGTACGAAAAGCTGTTTGGCGAAAAATGTCGCTCTCGAAATCGGCGGTACGTTCATCGCCGCATCGCTTGGAAGCTGCAAGCCGACGACGAAGGCGGGCTGAGCGAACAGGCAATCTTGCGAGCCACCGTGGTTGCCGGCGAGTCGTTGATTCGATTAACGCCGCCGAAGTCACGCAGATCGAAGAAGGAGTCGAAGGTTCCCGAAAAGTGGGATCCGCGATTGCCGTCGCCAGGAAACCTGATCGAGCGACAGTACAAGGGCAAGACGCTGCACGTGCTCGTGTTGACCGATTGCTTTGAATACGACGGCGAGCGTTACAAATCACTAACAGCGGTCGCTCGAGCGATCACCGGAACGCACTGCAACGGGTTTTACTTCTTCAAACTGGGGCAGACCAAATGAGCAACAAGAAAACCGAAGCCAGCCAGCCGATCGTTCGCTGTGCCATTTACACTCGCAAATCAACCGACGAGCGATTGGATATGCAACTGAACTCGCTCGATTCGCAGCGGGGTGCCGCCGAAGCGTTCATCGCCAGCCAGAAATCGGAAGGCTGGGTGTGCTGCCCAAAACTGTATGACGACGGTGGTTTCACAGGTGGCAACCTGGATCGGCCGGCGTTCAAGCAATTGATGAGCGACATCGAGGCCGGCGAGATTGACTGTGTCGTTGTTTACAAAGTCGACCGACTCAGTCGTTCGCTGTTGGACTTTGCCAAAGCGATGGAAACGTTTGATAACAACGGCGTGTCGTTTGTCTCGGTGACGCAACAGTTCAACACGACTCATTCGATGGGCCGATTAACGTTGAACATTCTGCTTTCGTTCGCCCAGTTTGAACGCGACATTATTGGCGAACGCATCCGCGACAAGATTGCCGCTCAGCGTCAAAAGGGGCTGTGGTGCGGTGGGCAACCGGTTCTTGGCTACGACGTTGACCGATCAGAAACGAGCCCGAAACTGGTGGTGAATGGCGATGAAGCAGCGAAGGTTCGCGAGATCTTTGACTTCTACTTGAAGCTGCGTTCGTTGCTGCCGGTAGTTCAAAAACTCGAAGAACTTGGATGGGCGAACAAGACCTGGCTGACTCGCAAGGGACGCCATAAAGGCGGTCGGCCGTTCGACAAATGTTCGGTTCATTCGCTTTTGACTAACGTCCTGTACATCGGCAGGATTCGTCACAAGGAGAACGTGTACGACGGCGTTCACGAACCGATCATCCAACCCGACGTATTTAACGCTGTGCAAAGGATGTTGAAAGAACACGGTCGGGGCAGCGGCAAGCGTTTGATCAATCGGCACAACGCGTTGCTCAAAGGGATGCTGTTTTGCCCGGCGTGTGGCTACGCAATGGCACATAGCCCGACGAAAAAGAAAAGCAGAGTGTACCGTTACTACGTTTGTCAAACTGCCATCAAGCGAGGGCACGATCAATGCAGTACTGGCTCCATTCCCGCACCCGCGATTGAGGCGGCGGTCGTCGAAAGTCTGCGTTGTATTGTGAATGACGACGGGTTGAAACGTGAAATCTACAAACAGTCCGAATACTTGATTGAGCAGCGACAAGAGAGGTTGGATCTGCAACTTCGGCAACTGACCAAGCAACGTTCACGCGACAATGCCGAACTCAAACGCATGGCGACTGAAGGCGAGGCCGGCGAGTTGAACGATGCGCGGCGACACGACTTGCACTCGCGTATCGAAAGAACTTGCACGCAGCTCGAAGAGGTAATTGATGCGCTGGCGATCGCGGGGCAACAAAGTTTCGGACGCGATGATGTTGATGACGCCATGGGCGACTTCGATCGGCTTTGGAAGATGCTGAAAGCAAGGGAACG
>JBBSJZ010000429.1:0-5542 GCA_038256795.1 Pirellulales bacterium
CGATTCAGCAATCGATTCCGTCGATGTATAACTTTGCTAACACGTACGAGGTTCGGCAATGGCCCAAGAGCGTTTCGACCGACTTGGTCGCTGACCCGCTATTCGCTTCACCGCTGGATGATATGTCAGTCGCCGGCGGCCGGGATTTTGGAATGTTGCATCGCGACTACATCAACCACTTTCCGGTTCGTTGTTACACGTTCTCGAGCCAGCGTTACTATTACTGTCGCAAGAACGAAGACCGCTGGATTGTCACGGTGTCAACGTATCGGGGCTGGCGTGTTGAGACGTTGACGGAGCTCAAGTCACGTGGCCTGGGACGGTACGATGTCTCGCGAACGGATGTTGTGCTGCCGTGAACGTTCCGCTCATCACACCTGCGAATCGGGCAGCCCAGCGGTTGGTGAATGCTCAACGTTTGGTGCAGTTGTGCATCGTGTTGGGGTTGCTATGGAAGATCAAGTTCTTTCTTTGGTCCGACCAAGTTTACTTGGACTACGCGTTGAGTGATCCGTTCTTTCCGGATTGGTTGGAGTCGCAGTGGACACTTCGCATCGCGTTTACGACAGCCGTGATTTCGGGATGCATGGCGATGGTCTTGAAACGTCGCTCACTCCTTGTTCCCGCTATCGCTAGCCAACTCGGATCGTTGAGTGTGCTTCTGCTGCATCAAGGCAGCTACAACGACATGACGTTTTTGACTTCGTGGTGGACGTCGTTGTGGTGTCTGTGGTTGGTGGCCCAATTCAGCGATGTCAACGACGAAGTCATCGTCGCCAAGCAAGCGACAAGACTTGCATGCGTGATTCTTTCCCTGATCATGCTTGGCGCCGCGGTGGGTAAATGGACCGACGAGTACTGGTCGGGCACGGTGCTTTACGAGATCTATTTTCGCGACCGAGATTTTTGGCTGTTCAATCTCCTGCGACGGCGCTTGGAGGAAGCTGAATTGCGGCAGGTGGCGATGCTGCATAGCCGCGCCGTGATCGTTAGCGAAACGTTGGCGGCATTGACGCTATGGTGTTTACCCACGCGAATCGCTGGTGGGTTCGGATTGTTGCTCATGCTATTAATACCGGCGACCAGCAATTGGCTGCTATTTTCCGTAACGCTTAGCCTTGTCGGATTGTCGTCGGCAGTGATCATGCTGGGTCGTCGATAAACGGAGCAAGCGAAGACGCTATACTCAGACGATCTTCCCACGAATATGCCACCCCCTGAGACGACCCGATGACTAACAATCGCTATTCGCTACAAGCGTTCTTCGAGAAAACCAAAGATCGCGACTTGAACCAAGGATTGTTCGAGCTGGAGTCGGAGCGAATGCTTGATATCAATCTCAATGGCGAAGTCTGGATCAAGATGGGGGCGATGGTCGCTTATACGGGCGAGGTGAAGTTTGAACGCGAGGGGATTCTTTCTCGCGGGATTGGTAACCTGCTCAAGAAGGCCGTCTCGGGCGAAGGTAGCTCACTGACGAAGTGCAGCGGCACGGGCAGCGTCTTTTGCGCCGATTCGGGCAAGAAGATCACGATTTTGAGCCTTGAGAACGAGGCGATTTGCGTCAACGGCAACGACTTGCTCGCCTTCGAGATGTCACTCAAGTACGACATCAAGATGATGAAGCGGATCACGGCGGTCTTGGCAGGCGGTTTGTTCAATGTCCGACTCGAAGGCTCTGGCATGGTCGCGATCACCAGCCACTACGATCCGCTGACGCTACCCGTCACACCGAGCCAACCGGTGATCACGGATCCGAATGCGACCGTACTGTGGTCAGGCAACTTGGAGCCGGAAATCAAAACCGATTTCCAATTCAAAACATTTATCGGTCGAGGCAGCGGCGAGTCGTTGCAATTGAAGTTCCAGGGCAACGGGTTCGTGGTCGTCCAGCCGTACGAGGAAGTCACGTTCCAACACGGGACCAAGTGAATGTTCATTCCGGCGTCTGAATCCAAATCCGTGAATAAGGGTTTAGCGAGAGCGATGAACGAAACCACCATGCACCATCAACCGTTGACACGTCGAGATGTATTGAAGTGGAGTGTCGCCGTCGCTTGCGCCACGAGCGTCGCAGCGATTGGGCAAACCGAAGACGCAACGCTAGCAGCAATGAAACGCGACTCGATTCGCGTCGGATTTGTCGGTATCGGAGTGAAGGGATTTCAGCATGTGCGCAATTCGCTTCACATCCCAGGCGTAGAGATGGTCGCGGTTTGTGACGTGCTCGAAGAACCGTGCGTGCGGGCCCAGCGACTCTGCAAAACGCTTGGGATGCGTGAGCCCGTGTCGTATACACGTGGCGAGTACGATTTTAAAAGGATGTGCCAGGAACAAGACCTCGATCTCGTCTACAACGCTACGCCTTGGGAGTGGCACGTCCCGATTTGCCTCGCAGCGATTGAGAACGGGAAGCACGTGGCGACGGAGATTCCGGCCGCGATCACGCTCGATGATTGCTGGAAACTCGTCGAGACCTGCGAGTCCACTGGGCTGAATTTGTCGATGATGGAGAACGTCAACTATCGCCGCGACGAGTTGATGATTTTGCGGATGATCCGTGAGAATTTGCTAGGCGAGGTTGTGCATTGCGAAGTCGGTTACATGCACGACACGCGGTACCTCAAAATTCGTGATTACGGCGATGGGCTGTGGCTCGGGGCGCATCATGCCCAGCGGAATGGAAACCTGTATCCGACGCATGGTCTCGGCCCCGTCGCTTGGAACTTGGATCTCGAACGGGGCAATCGGATGGAATACATCGTGTCGATGAGTTCCAAGGCGCGGGGGATGAACCTCTACGCTAAGGACCATCTACCTGAAGGGCATCCGTACCGCGAGCGGGAATACATCAATGGCGATGTGAACAGCAGTTTGATCAAGACGACCGACGGCGAGACGATCATCTTGAAGCATGACACGGATCTGCCGCGACCGTACAGTCGCCGCAACCTGGTCCAGGGTACACGCGGGATCGTGCGTGGCTTTCCGCAGCTGGAGATTTCTCTCGAAGCCAAGCATCTCACCAAGGGAGAACACCTCGGTTACGCGTGGCAATCCGGCCGCGACTACTACGACGAGTACGATCATCCTTTCTGGCGCCGCATGTCCGAACTCGCACAATCAACACCGATCGCCGCAGACGGCTTCGACTTGGAGCGAGAGATCGCCAGTGGTGACTACCACGAGGACTTCCGCTTGATCGAAACGATGCTCGCGGGAGAGTCGCCCGACTTCGACGTCTACGACGCCGCGAGCTGGAGTGTGGTGACGGCACTGAGCGAACAATCCGTCGCCAATGGCAGCAGCGCCGTTGACTTCCCCGACTTCACCAAGGGCAAATGGAAGACGCGCCAGCGACTCACCATCGCTGGCGTCTAGAGCACGTTGGTGTCCTAGCTTGAGCCGACAAGACTCTCGCCATCCAAGACTCACTCACACTCGGGTTCCTATCTCTCGTTCGAGTTCCTTCAAAAAGCGTCGAATCCGTTCTGTCTCGATCGTTCGCTCGATACCGCCTGGTCCAGCCATGTCTCCCAGCGACCAAAATTGGGCTGAGCGAAGGGTGCGAGGAAGTAAGAGGCTTTAAGGTTGCGACGGTACTCACGTGACTACGTTGAAGTCGCCTCGTTCGAGTTGGGTGAAACGAATGATTCGACCAAGACGGATTCGTATTTCGAGGCAATCGTCGCGCCGGAGTAGCGCTGCGGACAGCTCACTTCGTATTCCCACTCAAGCGTAGGCGAACGGTCTCGCGGATGGCGAGGTTGCGGAACCAGGCTTTGGTGGTGGCGTCGTGACCTTGAATCATGAGCGTTCCGGGGTCGAGACGTAGCCCCTTGCGCGGGTTCGCGTCGGCGGCGCGGGTGTCTTGAATATCACTGACTTGGATCCCGTTGACCCAGGCGGCGAAGTGTGGTCCGTGGGCGACGAGGACGAGTGATGACCAGTCGTCGATGTTGCCAGCGATAATCCGCGCGTCTTGGCGGCGGAAGATGCCTCCGGCGCCGCAATCCGCGGGCGCCAGCGGCATGCCGTCCTTCATCTCGTTACTGACTTGGCACTCGTAGCCCATCATTTCGTCGCCGGGGATACAGCGAAAGAAGATGCCGGAGTTCGTTTGGGCGGCGGCGGTCTTGTAGTCCGTGGCCAAGACAAAATCGCCGTAGGACTCGTTGCTCTCCAGCTGCGTTTTGCCGCCGTCGACGAGCAGTGCGCCATCATCGTCGATGGTGAACTCACCCGTCATGTTCGGATATCGCTTCCACTGCGACAACTCCGCATCGAGCAAGGGTTCGAGTCCGAGCGGGCGGAGTCGAATATCGCGGAAGGCGACTCGCCCGCTATTGTGCTGCAGGCTGATCCGTCCGATTTCCAAACCCAACTCGTCGGTGTAGTCGGTGACGATGGTGTCGTCGAGTGAGACTTGCAGGTGATTGCCGGCGAGTCGCATCGTCATCCGCCGCCACGTCTTTTCCGTTTGCACAGGAGCCTTGTCGGCGTCCACTTTGAGTCGCTGGACGATGCTCGCGGTCGGGAAGGGGTTGCTATCGGGAGCGATGTTGACTTCATAGCAATCGATGGCAACGTTCTCCGGTTTCAAGGGTGCGCGAAGAAACACACCGCTGTTGGTTTCCGCATCGGCATTGAATTCGAGCGTGAGTTCGTAGTCTTGCCACGGGACGCTCGTGCACAGAAAACCTTTTTCGCCTTGGTCGACCGTGATCGTGCCTTCTTCGATCCGCCAGTTGGCTTGGCCGGCGATTTCCCAACCGAACAGCGTGTGACCATCGAACAACCGAATCCAACCCTTCGAAGTCTCTTCGAGCGGTAACCGCGAGGCGAGTAATTGATCCGCCGTCGCCTCGTAGACTTGGGGCGACATGTCCACCGGCGGAGCGGCGCCAGACGGAGTGACCACGGCGGTGGGCAACGATGGCGCGTTCTGTTTTTGGCAGCCACTCAGCAGCAATGCGGCGGTCACTACGACAATCGTGGCGCGAGGATAGGTTGAATTGAATCGCATGAAGTTCATTCGTAGCCAAAGAGTTGGAAGTACTCGTGCCAGGCTTCTTTCAGCAAAGCTTCCTGGGCGGGATCGAGTCGGTGACGATTCGTTTCGTATTGTTGGTGTTCGGTCGCCACCCATTGCTGGATCACGGGTTCGACGGAATCGAAATCGGCGAGGTGCAGCGATTCATAGATTTGCCGCAAGGTTTCGGTGGGCGATGCGGCCAGGTCCTCGTAGCGGATCTCGATGAACCGCTGCGGTCCGAGCGGATCGGTGGCGGCACGAAAGCCACGATACATCCGCCGCAGACAATCGATGACGTAAGCTTCGATGCCTGAGTGCGATGGTTTTTGGAACGCTTGGATCTCATCGAGGCTGCGCCACAAGCGGCAAGTCGAAGGGAATAGCGCGCGAGGATCGCGGGTGATGTGAATGAACTTGGCTTCCGGAAATGCTCGGGCGAGCGCTGCGATGCGGCCGGTGTGCGTCGGGCTCTTGATGATCAGGGGCCGACCGGTGACGTAGCTGACC
>JBBSJZ010000430.1:0-5532 GCA_038256795.1 Pirellulales bacterium
GTTTCGACTGTGCCGCTGGCAAGAGTTCCGCGAGCAACCGGAATCGTTCGCGGTCGGCTTGCTCGGGCACCACGACGATCGGCGGCGTGTTCGGAATGTTTCCATCGCGAACTGCTTGTGTCGTGTTGTTGAAGAACGCGGCCAGTGAATAGAACTCCTTCTGGGAGACGGGGTCGAACTTGTGATCGTGACACACCGCACAACCGGTCGTTAAGCCCATCCACACGGCGGATGTCGTCTCAATTCGGTCCCGCGCGTAGAGCACCGCGTACTCTTCATCGATGATCCCGCCTTCGTTCGTGGTCATGTTGCAACGATTGAAGCCGGTCGCAATCAATTGGTCCAAGTCGGGCTTGTCGAGCATGTCACCGGCGAGTTGCTCGATGCTGAATTCATTGAACGGCAAGTTGCGATTGAAGGCGCCGATGACCCAATCGCGGTAGGCCCAAATTTCGCGAAAGTTGTCGAAGTGGATACCGTGCGTATCAGCGTAACGGGCGTAGTCGAGCCAGTACCGTGCCCGGTGCTCGCCCCAGGCCGATTGTGAAAACAATCGCTCGAGGTAACGCTCGTAGGCCGACGGTTCCAGGTCCGCGACAAATGCATCGACGAGTGCTGGCTCCGGTGGCAATCCGGTCACGTCGAGTGCCGCGCGTCGTGCCAGCGAACGACGATCTGCCTCGGGCGCCGGCGTCAAACCCTCGGCGTCCAATCGAGCCAAGATAAAGTGATCGATGGCGTTGCGCGGCCAATCGACCGCAGAAACGGTCGGTAACTCGGGGCGAGTGGGAGTCACGAACGACCAATGCGCCTCGTACTCGGCACCCGCGGAGATCCATCGCGACAGCGTCGTTTTTTCCTCGGCAGTCATCGTCTTGTGCGACTTCGTTGGCGGCATGAGTCCCTCGTCGTCGTCATCCAGATTGATCCGCGAGATCATCTCACTCGCATCGATCACCCCAGGTTCGATGGCGCCACCGTCGATCGCGTCATCGCGGATATCCAACCGCAGTCCGGCCTCACGCGTGGCACTATCGGCGCCGTGGCATGCGAAGCACTTATCCGCCAAAATCGGACGAATGTCGCGGTTGTAGCTGAGCGGACGATCGATCGCGTCAGCCGCTTGCATCACGCTGTGAGGCCCGAAAGTGGCGATCAAGACACACGCCGTAAAAAGTCGCTGGCAAAAAGGCATCCGAGAACATCACTCGAGGAAGGGCGTGATCGGGAGGTGGGATCGCCGACTGGGCGACAGGCTCATTATGACCGATATTTAGCCCACGTCGAGCGATCAAGGGGCTCGCAAGCGGAATCGCTACGTGGGTGGGGAACCTTGAAACTAACGCCCGCCTCAGCATATCCGCGGTTTGAGATGCTAAAAAGACAGGCGTTGTCACCGTTATTCTCGCATTCCCGCTTCATACCGTCCGCCAGATCGGCCATTCATGTCGACGATTTCTCCTGGAATAACGTATCCACTCGGTGCCACGATCACGGCCGACGGGGTCAACTTCAGCGTCCATTCGAAGAGTTGTTCTTGGATGGAGTTGTTGTTGTTCGACGAAACCAACGACGCGCGGCCGTCGCGATCGATCCGATTGGACCCAGCCCAGCACCGTACGTTTCACTACTGGCATGTGCATGTCGCGGGACTCCGGGCGGGACAGATTTATGCCTACCGGGCTCACGGAACCTTCGATCCCGATCACGGATTTTGCTTCGACGGCGAGAAGGTATTGATCGATCCCTATGCGCGGGCGATCGCGATCCCGAAAGCGTTCGATCGCGAAGCGTGCAGCCGGCCGGGTGACACCGCCAGAGTCGCGATGAAGAGCGTCGTCGCGGACTTGTCCACTTACGACTGGGAAGGCGACGTACCGTTGTATCGGCCGTTCAGCAAAACGGTGATCTACGAAATGCACGTTCGCGGATTCACGATCGATCCCAGCTCCGGTGTCGCCCCGCCCCGCCGTGGTACCTACGCCGGGCTCATTGAAAAAATTCCTTACCTCAAGCAGCTCGGCATCACGGCGGTGGAGTTGTTACCGGTATTCCAGTTCGATCCCCAGGAAGCACCCAAGGGATTGACGAATTATTGGGGCTACAACCCCGTCACGTTCTTCGTCCCGCACAGTGGCTATGCGACCGGCGACGATCCGCTCGCGGTGCTCGATGAGTTCCGCGATATGGTCAAGGCGCTGCACCGCGCGAATATCGAAGTCATTCTCGACGTGGTTTACAACCACACCGCCGAGGGCAACGAGTCGGGCCCAATCTACAGTTTCAAGGGGTTCGAAAACTCCGCCTACTACATCATGGATCATCGCGGTGACCACCCCACCGACCACAATTCTCGCTATGCCAACTTCAGTGGTTGCGGAAATACGCTCAACGGAAACCACGCCGTTGTGCGTCGGATGGTGCTCAGCAGCCTGCGTTACTGGGTCGAGGAAATGCACGTCGATGGATTCCGCTTCGATCTTGCATCCGTGCTATCGCGCGACGTGTTCGGGCACCCGGAACCGAACCCGCCGATCTTGTGGGACATCGAAACCGATCCGGTGCTCAGTGGAACGAAGTTGATCGCCGAAGCGTGGGACGCAGCCGGCTTGTACCAGGTCGGCAATTTTTTTGGGGATCATTGGAAAGAATGGAATGGCCGGTTTCGCGACGACATTCGCTCGTTCGTGAAGGGCGACCCAGGTACGGTGGCGACTTTCTCGAAGCGGTTCTTGGCGAGTCCCGATATCTACGGCCACCGCAATCGTGAACCGGAACAGAGCATCAACTTCGTCACGTCCCATGACGGTTACACGATGAACGATTTGGTGTCGTACCAAAAAAAGTATAACCTCGCAAATTTGGAAAATAATCGCGACGGCCACAACGAAAACGAGAGCTGGAATTGTGGTGTCGAGGGGCCGACGGATGATCCCGTCATCGAACGCTTGAGGACGAAACAGATCAAGAATCTATTCACGATCAACGTGCTCGCGTTCGGCGTCCCGATGCTCGTGATGGGCGACGAGATGCGGCGTACCCAATTGGGCAACAACAACGCCTACTGCCAAGATAACGCCACGAGTTGGCTCAATTGGAAGTTGCTCGAAAAACACGCGGGACTGCATCGGTTCGTGCAGAAGTTACTCGAGTATCGTCACGAATTGCCGGAACGCGTCGATCCGCAATTGAGTTTGGCGGATCTGATCCTGTTATCACGCGTCGTGTGGCACGGTCGCGAACTGAATTGCCCGGATTGGAGCGACAACTCCCGCAGCATCGCGTTCACGATCCCCACCCACGAACGCTACTATCACCTGATCTTCAATGCCTACTGGGAACCGATCTCGTTTGAGCTGCCCCAAGTACCAGCCAAGTTCGAGTCGTGGCGCCGCGTCATCGATACGGATCTCAACTCGCCCGACGACATCACCGACGGCGTGCCGCTCCGCGACCTTGCGCACTATCTGGCCCAATCACGTTCCAGCGTCGTGCTAATTTCCGATCGAAAGGAGAACTAGATGGCGGAGCAATGGGTAACGCACGTGCAACAACACGGCACCATCCCTGCACTGTTACAATCAACTCACGACTTCCCCCGGATCACACTGTGACCGCGCATCGAAACACCGCTTCGAACCCGGACCAACATGAGCGAAATCGATCCAAGTTTGCGTGCTGAATTGCACGAGTTCCGAGATGACTTTCGCAATCTACGCGATGAGATCCAGAAGGTCATCGTCGGCCAGCGAGAGATCGTCGACGGAGTGTTGATCGCGATGATCGCAGGCGGGCATGTGCTCCTCGAAGGTGTTCCGGGTCTCGGTAAAACGATGCTGGTGCGAACACTCGCCGATGTCTTGGACGCGCACTTTTCTCGCATTCAGTTCACGCCCGACCTGATGCCCGCGGACTTGATTGGCACGAATGTACTGTTTGAATCCGAGGGAGGAGCGAAAGAGTTTCGGTTCCAGAAAGGCCCCTTGTTCGCCAACATCGTCCTCGCTGATGAAATCAATCGGGCGACACCGAAAACGCAGTCGGCACTGCTCGAAGCGATGCAGGAACACAGCGTCACGGTGGCCGGGACCACCCACAAACTCGAGGGCGTCTTCTTTGTGCTCGCGACCCAGAATCCGCTCGAGATGGAAGGCACTTATCCGCTGCCCGAAGCACAACTCGATCGTTTCCTATTTAAATTGCTCGTACCATTCCCGTCGATCAGCGACATGGAGTCGATCTTGGATCGAACGACCGACGTGAGCACGCCGACCGCATCCAAGTTGATCAAGCCGGAACGATTGCTGGAGATGAGTCGGCTGAGTCGGCGAATGCAGATCGCGGACACGGTTCGCCGCTACGCGATCGAAATGGTGATGCGAACTCACCCGGACCAAGAACTCGCGACGCCGATGGTCCGCCAATTTGTTCGTTACGGGAGCAGCCCCCGTGGTGCGCAAGGTTTAATTCTTGCCGCCAAAATCCATGCGGTACTCGACGATCGCGTGCACGTGGCAACCGATGACATCCGTGCCGTCGCCAAGCATGTGCTACGCCATCGCATCATGCTCAACTTTGAAGGCCAAGCCGAAGGAGTACGAGCGGACCAGATTGTCGATGATCTGCTCGACACCGCTGCGAAACTTCAAGCCGTTTAGGGGGCGATTTCAACGTGTTCGATTCCCAATTTCTAAAGCGGTTGGAATACCTATCGTTGCTGTCCAAACGTGTCTTCAAAGGTCAATTGTTGGCCCAGCGGCGGACGAAGCAAACCGGTGGAGGCGTCGAATTTTCCGACCATCGCGAGTACATCCATGGCGACGATCTCCGCTACTTGGACTGGAACGTCTACGCCCGCCACGGCGATCTGCTGCTCAAACGATTTCAAGAAGAAGAGGATTTGCACGTTTACATTCTGCTCGACTGCAGCCGCAGTATGAACTCGCTCGTCACTGAACCGAAATTGGCGATCGACAAATTTGTATTCGCGCGGCAAATCACCGCGGCGCTGGCCTACATCGCTCTTGCGGATTTGGATCGGGTTTCGATCGTTGGCTACGACGATCGCCTCCGAGCGACGCTACCGCTCATGCGTGGCAAGGACAACGTGCTGTCGCTGCTGCGATTTCTCGAGACGCTGACAATATCGCCTGAGGGTGTTGGCCAAAAGACGAATCTGGCGGCGGTCGCCAGTGACTTTGCTCGGCGTGCACCGCGAAGTGGGTTGGTGTTGATCGTCAGTGATCTGTTCGACCAAGAGGGCTTTCGAGCAGGAGTCGACGTGCTGCGGCACCGACGCTTTGAACCGCACGTGATCCAGTTGCACACGCCGGCCGAGGCCCGTCCGAGTTTGCTCGGTGACGTTGAGCTCGCCGACGTCGAGTCGGGAGCTTCTCGCAAAGTGACCATCACGGAGCGCAAGTTGAAGCAATACGAAGCGTTGTTCGAGTCGTTCTTGCGTGAAGTGGAAACGTATTGCCGGACCTACGGCTTGAGCTACACGCGAGCGACGACGGATGTGCCGTTCGATGA
>JBBSJZ010000431.1:0-5532 GCA_038256795.1 Pirellulales bacterium
CCCTGGGGTGATACCAAAGATGACAGCGACAGCGGTGGGTATCATCTGGTCTGGGCGCGTGATATGGTACAAACCGCCACGGCACTGCTGGCTTGCGGGCAAACCGAGTCGCCACTACGCGCCCTAATCTGGCTGGCATGTATCCAGTCAGCCGATGGCAGGTTGCCGCAAAACAGTTCCATTCGCGGCGAGCCCTACTGGAAAGGAATTCAACTCGATGAAGTGGCGGTGCCAGTTCTGCTTGCCTGGCGATTGCAGCAGGCCGATGCGCTGCGGCAGTTTGATCCGTGGACGCTGGTCTCGCGGGCTGCGAGTTTTTTGATTCTGCACGGGCCGGTGACAGCGCAGGAACGCTGGGAAGAGAATTCCGGCTACTCGCCTTCGACCCTGGCGACAATTGTCGCGAGCGTGGTGTGTGCGGCGGAATTTGCTCGCGGCAGAAAAGACAAAGCCACTGCGGCTTTCTTGCTCGATTACGCCGACTGGCTTTCGTCCCATCTGGAAGAATGGATGGTCACCACTCACGGCGAATTGGTGGAGGGCAAGCCGCGACACTACGTTCGCATCACGCCCGCCGATCCCAAACAAACCGGGGCTGCGCCAAATCCTGACGAAGCCGAAATCTTCGTCGCTAACGGGGGCGGAAAGCATCCGGCCCGTAATATTGTCGGTGGCGATTTTCTGCAACTTGTTCGGCTGGGGGTTCGTGCCGCAGATGACTCGCTGATCGTCGATTCTCTGGCGGTGATCGATCAAGTGATCAAGCGAGAGTTGCCCCAAGGGCCGGGTTGGCGGCGCTACAATCACGATGGCTATGGTCAGAAAGCAGACGGCAGCGCCTACGATGGGACGGGGGAAGGCCGCTGCTGGCCCATTCTGACTGGCGAACGCGGTCACTATGAGTTGGCTGCCGGGCGCGATCCGATGCCGTACATCGAAACGATCGAGAAGTTTGCCAACGAAGGGAGCATGTTGCCGGAGCAGATCTGGGACGCGGATGATCTGCCGGACGAAAAGATGCAACTTGGGAGCCCAACCGGTTCGGCCATGCCGCTGTGTTGGTCGCACGCGGAGTACGTGTCGCTTGTGCGCAGCCACAAGGATGGAGTGTGTTTTGACCGCATTGAGCCTGTGTATCAGCGCTACGCCAAAGCCAAAACAGGCAGCCAGATTGAAATGTGGACGTTCGCCCATCAACCCGAGCACATAGCTCAAGGCAAAACGCTTCGCATCATCACCGACAGAGCGACGAAGATCCATTGGAGTTTTGATGGATGGGCGACGACGAATGACCTGGAGATGCATGATACAGGACTCGGTTGCTGGTTCGCAGATTTGCCCTCCAACGAACTTCCCGCTGATGCCCGGATCGTCTTCACCTTCCTGTGGCCAGAGGGAGGAGAGGGGAAAGATTTTCAGGTGAGGATTGCCGAACCTCCTCCAACCCAAACGACATAATGATCAGGAGTTTTGGAGCATGGCATGAAACGCCATTCGACTCAACGCGGCGGCAGTGCCAACATTCAATTTTCGCTTGATGTGTTCGCGATGCGTGTCGATGGTGTGCGTGCTTAACGATAGTTGCTCTGCAATCGCTCCCGTCGTCAGGCCTTCACCAATCAAGCGGAAAATTTCCTTCTCACGATCACTGAGGCGGTCAATCGGATCTTGTTCCACCGGAGTGTTCCCAAGAGCGGACGTCACCAATCTCGTTTTTAACTCTTCGCTCAGAAATCGCTCGCTCCTGAGAACCGTGCGAATCGCTTCGATCAACTTCTCGTTCGTTTCCTGCTTGTGCAGATAGCCCAAGGCACCTGCCCGCAACGCACGTTCTGCATACAGCGACTCCTTGTAAGCCGAGATCGCCAGGAATTTGACGCACGGATTTCGAGATCGAACTCGCTTAATCAATTCGATGCCGTTCCCAAACTCGAGCGAAATGTCGACCAAAACCAAGTCTGGAGATTGCTCGGCAATTACTGTAACGCCTTCGTCTTCCGTCGAAGCGACACCGCAGACCTCCCAACCTGGCTGGGCTGTAATCCGCATCGTTAGGCCATCTCGCATCATTGGATGATCATCAACGACCACCATTCGTGCCTTTGAGTTTATGCTGTTCATGCTAATTCCCATTGCTTGGTATCGTGCAGCGCACGGTGGTTCCGTTGTTGTTCCCAGCCAAAATAGACAGTACACCGCCGATCACGCTGGCGCGATATTCCATAATTTGCAACCCCGCTCCGTGATTGAGCTTGCCATTCGATTTCATTGACGAGGCATCCACACCGATTCCGTCGTCACTGACCTCCAATTGAATTTGGTGTTGGTCAGCCGATAGCGAGACACGGATATCTCGTGCTGCGCCGTGCCGCTGGGCATTGTTCACTGCCTCCTGAGCGATTCTGTAAAGGTGCGTTGCGACGGTATTGTTTTCAATCGTCGCTGCACCATAGTGGACGAAGTGGCAAGCAACCTTATCTTCGACAGTCGTTGCGTTAGCGAGTTCGGCGAGCGCCGACTGCAAACCTTCTGCATCAATCTGTACCGGCATGATTCCGTGCGATAGCGACTGAACATGCTGATTCGCTTCCTTCAGTCCCTGGACGAGCTTCGATGCGCTGAGCATCAGCCGCGAAAGTTCCGCGCGCTCGAGCGTCAACGTTTGACAATCGCCATCGACTGCTGCGACCCTTTGGTTATAGAAATCTTCGACTGTCCCTGCGATCAATGATAATCCCGTAAGTTCTTGCTGAGTCCCGTCATGCAATTCTTGCCCGATGCGACGCTGCTCGTCGGAAGCTATCTCCAGGATTTTTTTCTGCAGTTCCTTCCGCTGTGACACATTGCGAATGACGACGGTGAAGAGTGATAAGTGGTCGATGCGACTTACCGTCAACTCCGCATCGAAAGTTGTTCCGTCCTTGCGAATCGCCACTAGCTCGTGGTAGTTACCAATCTCGAGTTTTGACTTCCGCAATCGTAGGATTGACGACAGTTCCGTCGGTCCATTGCCATCCTTAGGGGTCAGCAATGACAAAACGGATTTTCCGAGAACGTCATCGTGGGGATAACCAAACAAACCCTCGGTGGCTGGATTGAGGCTAGCGATGATTCCACGGTCGTCGATGGTCAAGATCGCGTCTGCCGCAGATTCGACAATTGCCTCCAGGTGTTCCTTGCTTTCCTTCAGCGATTTTTCCAGCGAGAGCCGGTCCGTGAGATCAACGAACGTGATGACAACCCCTTCAATTGGATCGCCCTTAGACCGGTAGGGCAGTATTCGCATGATATACAGCCGAGAATTCTCGCCCTCAATCTCACTTTGAATCGGCGCAGATTCTTCAATCACCTTTCGACAATCGCTCAGTAGGCAATCATCGATGAATCGCCTTGTGATATCGCTGAGAGGACGCCCAATATCGGTGGATCGCAAGTTCAATAGTTCAACGGTTGGAGGCGTGAATCTCTGGATCAACAAGTCGTTGTCCAAAAACAAGGTCGCAATCTCCATACTGGCGACCAGATTCAATATCTCGTTGTTGGCGACATCGAGTTCCGTCACTTTTTCCAGCAACTCCAAGTTCACCGTACTGAGGTCTTTATTTGCTTCCTGCAATTCTTCGATCACGCTACAGTAAAGGCGTGGGGTAGCATGAAGACAAAGGTGGTCTTCATTAGCTTCCTCCAATTCTTCGATCACGCTTCCCAGTTCTTCGCTGTTGGACTTGAGCTCCAGTTCCAGTTGCTCGACGTTCGAAGAAGTCTTGGAATCCAGAGATCTCGCAGACGCAGTCTGATTGACCGCTGCTGAGCCACGAGCCTTGTCGGAGAAACTAATCAGCAACAGTGTTTCCGCGTCTTGCCTTGCTTTGGGGAGGCGGACAGGGATTCGGCTGCGACGACTCAACGCAACCTTTTGAAAGATTCGCGATTTTTTAGAGATCGGTTCGAAGAAGTCATCGGCTCGGGCAATCGATTCAGACGGCCCCAACATCAAGACGCCTTGATCCGCGAGCGAAAAATGAAACAGCGCGATGACCTTTTGTTGCATCTCAGGCTCCAAATAGATCAGCAGATTACGGCAAGAAATGAGGTCAAGTTTGGAAAAAGGGGCGTCGTTGATGACGTTTTGGCGAGAAAAGACGATCGACTCACGTAATTGCTTGCCGATTTGATAATGTGCTTCATCGGTTTTTACGAAGAATCGTTTTAAGCGCTCTGGTGAAACATCGCTCGCGATGCTCGACGGATAGATTCCAGCGCGGGCGACAGCGATTGCAGCTTCATCGACGTCGCTGGCGAATACTTGGATCCGCTTTGTAGCGGAACTCGCCAAGAGTTTCGGGGGTTCCGACTTTGTAGCGGAACTCGCCGAGAGTTTCGGAGCTTCCTCAGCGGGATCGACAGTCTCGGCGACTTCCGCTACGTCTCGACCCTCCACGGCTTCGATCAAGAGCATGGCGAGCGAATAGGCCTCTTCACCCGTTGCGCAGCCGGGCACCCAAACGCGAAACGGATAGCGATCGGCATCGCGGCTCGCGAGCTCCGTTAGCAATCGATTTGATAGAGCTTGATAGGCCTCAGGGTCTCGGAAGAAAGCGGTCACGCTTATTAGTAAGCCACGGTATAACGCGGTGACTTCCTCGGGATCTTCCGAAAGAAGCTCGACATACTGCTCCAAACGCAACATGTGATGCAGTCCCATTCGCCGCTGGATCCGCCGCAAGATCATGTTCTTGCGGTAGCTGCTAAAATCGTATCTCGAGTGCTTGCGGAGTTGTTCGAGAATGACCCTCAGTTGCTCGTCTTCGGCCCATGCTTCAGGCACCACTGGCTGGGCAGGGTTGACATACGGTTGCTGCATGTATTGCATCAGCGTCGCGGGCATCTCGGCGGGTGCCAACACATAGTCGGCGAGTCCTTCGTTAATGATGCTCGACGGCATGGTGTCGAACTCGGCAGTTGTTGGTTGCTGCGCGATCGCCATACCTCCGGCGAGCTTGATATCGCGAATTCCTAGGGTGCCGTGGCTGCCGGTGCCCGACAAGACGATTCCGATCGAACGCTCGCCCTGGTCTTTCGCCAGAGATCGCAGAAAGAAATCGATCGCTGTTCCGCGCCCCTGAGGTGTCGGCGGTTCGCTCAGTTGAAGCACCCCATCAACAATTGTCAAAAAGTTCTTGGACGGGATCACGTAGACGTGATTTGCCTCGGCGACCATCCCCTGAGTTGCCTCGACGACCGGAAGACAACTGACATTGGACAATAACGCGACCATCTGGCTTTCGTGCTTTGGGTCCAGATGAGGAACCAAAACGAATGCCATTTCGCAGTTGACGGGAACGGCGTTGAGGAGTTCCTTGAACGCATCCAAACCGCCCGCCGATGCAACGACCCCGACGATCGGGAACCTCGTGGATTTCATCAGTTCTTTCGGTTTCGATTTAAGCTCTGTCGCCATTTCAAGTCCGATCTGGTGGCTTCCATTTGAATCTTTGGCTCAGCGGTAGCCGAAGTCGCCAGACTTTGGAA
>JBBSJZ010000432.1:0-5515 GCA_038256795.1 Pirellulales bacterium
GGAGACCGAGCCAAGCGGATGTTGTTTCTGAGATTTTCCTTAGCTGGATGAACAAATTTACTTCCCTGAGACACTGATGTAGAATCGGATCGGGTTCCTTTCGGTTGTCGTCCATTCAGGATTTTTCCAATTCGAGGTAATCGTGTCGAGCTCAGAGTCCAATCCGAATTGTAGTGACCGGGATCTGAATGCAGCCATCGCCGAGTATTACCGTCAAGTCGAAGGTGGAATCGGAGTTGACCGCCAAGCATTCGTCAGACAATACCCTGGGTTAGAGAGCGAACTAAGCGATTTTCTCTCCAACCTCGGTGTCTTTGGAGTCGATCACGATCGTGAAGACTCACACCGACGGGATTCGTCTCAAAGAATATCGAGTGTTTTGCCGGGCAACGAGACGCGATCGCTATCGCGTGTCGGACGCGGTGGCAGCGCCGTTCAGGAAGTTGTGATGCTGCGGGACTACCGCATTCTAGAACTGATTGGGCAGGGCGGGATGGGTAGCGTTTATCGAGCGATGCACGTTCGTTTGCAAAAGCAAGTTGCCCTAAAAACTCTAAAATTGGAACGAGTTAACTCTCCTGAAGCGATTCAGCGGTTCACTCGCGAAATGCGATTGCTGGCCAAGCTCGAGCACGCCAACATTGTTCAAGCCCTCGATGCCGGCGAGCACGACGGAATCAACTATTTTGTGATGGAATTGGTCGCGGGGATCAACCTGAGTCAACTGGTCGCGAGACTGGGACCGCTGCCCATACCGGAGGCCAGCAGAACCATCTGCTTAGCCGCGGAAGCCCTGCAGTACGCTCACGATCAAAAAATCTTGCATCGCGACGTGAAGCCATCAAATTTGATGATTACGGCCAAGGGTAGTGTGAAATTGCTCGATCTTGGACTGGCGCATATTTTCGAGATGCAGCTGGAAGATCAGATCTCACGCATGGATCAAGCCGTCGGCACTTTGGCTTATATGGCGCCCGAACAACTGGCCAATAGCCAACAGTGTAGTAATCAGTCCGACGTGTTTAGCCTCGGAATTTCGCTGCACGAGCTCTTATCCGGGAAACGTCCGTGCTACCAAGCAGGCGGCCTGGCCTTGGTCGCGGATGTCCGATCCATTCGCCCCGACCTGGATCCTGAACTAGGCCAGTTACTGGATCAAATGATTGCTCCTTCTCCAGGAGACCGTCCACAATCGATGGCAGAAGTTGTTGCTCGCTTGAATGTCTTCGCGACCAATGCCGACTTATCAGGCCTAGTCGCAGAATACTATCGCTGGAATACACGCGGCGCGTTGGTGCCTACACCACCGCCGATTTGCGACGATACGGAAGAAAACTCGGCGAGGAAGAGGAGGACTAGCGACGTGACCAGCGATGCAAACACGAGTGATCAGAAAGCGATACTTTTCGGTGTCGGGCCTAGTCGTTGGCGAGCGATTTTGAGTTTTTTGGCGGGTGCGGCAATCGTCGCTGGCATTGCATTCTTCTCTGCCGAAAAGCCGCAGAAAGCTGAACCACCACCTCCAACGTTTACAAAAGTCACCGGTGTATTGGAGATCGTGAGCGACACCGACGATGAATTCACCCAAAAGATTATCGCTAATGGCAATCTAAGGGTGAAGGCACTGAAGGAGGGCGATCAAAATGTTCAGCCATTGGGTGTCAACGAAGGGTTAAACGATCTGGAACCTGGAAAGTATGAATTACATATTCCAGGGCCTGTCGATTTTGAACCCATTCCGTTCGAAATCATTGGGTCCGCAATTACACGACTTCTGCCCACTCCATTAGTAAGGAACAATTTTCAGAATCCAGTCATTCCCGACGCCGGAAGCCGTGCAAAATATCACGGTCAGATCTGGCTTAAGAATTGGTCCACCAAGGCACATACAAACTATGTTCTCACGTTAGAGGTTCTTTCAGTCGACGATCAAGACGCTCGACGGACCAAGTGGTTAAAAGTGGAAGTCCGGAGCAATCTTGAAACGGGAATCTATCAAGAAGTTGCCTATCTGCAACTTGACTCCGATGAGTGGGACAACAGGCGAATGTTATCGTTCGAAGATGGTTGGGTCGAAGCGTCGGGGGAATCCATCAAGCAGTTGCTCAACGATCGGCTACCAGAATCCGGGAGCGAAACCCTGGTTGTAAAGTTTGATCCCGCGAAGGACGTGCTGAAAGAGATTTCATCTTTCACACTTCCGGAGGGACGCGTGAGTGTACATGATATTTTGGTGCTCTTTTTCGGCGATAATCGAATCGCCGGAGCCAACGAATTCATCACCATGCTTCGTGCCAGCTTATCTGAAAACGAAGATCGCCATGTTTCGCTACCACGCATTCAATTGAGCCGAGGCATATTCGAGTGTTACGTTGTCAGTTCACGTTCCCACGAAGAAGATAAGTCTGCCGTAGGCTGGAGCATCGCGCGCACCAGGGAGATTCCATTTGAAATCGCGCGAATGGAGGTGAACTCGCCAATCCTCATCGCTACGTGCTCTGACGAAGATTATAGCGACAAAGCAGACACAGATCCGGCCAAGCTAAGCCAAATCCTGGCGTATTTAGCGACCCGTGAAATTGATCCTGCGAAGCTCCCTAAGCCCCATCCCCGCAATCTCGCTACGATTCCCAACCTTCCAAGTTCGATTACCGTGGGGGGGACCATAAATCGCGGCAGTCTTCCAGAAAACATTCAATTTACGGCGAGGATGCTTGGAACTGAAGTAATCGATCGGAAGTCGCTGCATTGGCTCGAGTTCGACCTCACAATAGATCCTGCGGGGGAACGCTATCGGGAAATAGCTCGACTGCTAGTCGATGCGAGCGAGTACCCCGGTGGACCGCTTAAAATCGAACGAGGTTGGTTCGCATTTGACGATGGAACCACCGTGTTGCCGCTCCCGAAAGATCACAATCTCGATCCCATCATCAATGCCCGACTGCAGGTATCGGCTGAGCCTCATTTCAAAAATACGGGCATTGTCGATCTCATGTCGATGTTCTTCAACACAGACTGTGACGCCAGTTCAAGGCTCGCGGACTCACGTAGAAAGCTTGACGGCCTTATCAACACGCGTCCGATTGGAAAACCCGTACATTGGCCGCACAATAAATTGGGTGTATTGCATTGCAATCTTTACGAGACGACGGATGCGGAACCAATAGCGTATAAGTTTTACCGCTGCAATCAGGTGCCATTCGGATTCGCAGAGATTAAGATTGGCGTATCCAACCAATTGAGTATCCATCTAGGACTGGAGAACTATCAACTTTTGGGGGAACCATTTGAGACTTCTCCACTTGGTTCAAAAGAACACTTGGCCAGTCTTGAGTTGGCCACGTCGCAGCGACTGGCGGCGCGCGCTCAAATCAACTGGCGAGTCTGGACTTGGGAAGACTCAGGCAAAACGCACAAGGTTTGGGCGGAATTTGGTGGGACAGTCGAAAGCACTAAGTCTGTTCGCAAGGAAGTCTTGCTGTGGGACGAATTTAAAAATGAGCGACGCATCCCCCTCGCTCTCTTCGTGCCGGCGGATCGACGCTGGATTGATCAGGGCAGAGTATGGCAAACCACGTCTCCCGAACCGCTAGTGCTCCTGGGTTTTGATACAACGAGTTTAAAATTTGGACGCTGGCACGAGGGACAAAACATGGTTTTCCCGCTTCGCAATCCTGTTAGCCTCGAGCGTCTCACACCCGAAGATAAGAGTTGGTTTATCAGGCACAAGTCGTCTAAAGTAAATTCAAAGACCGATGAATGGAATGGATTCGCCCGCTACGTCCGCTGAGACATATATTGTTCATTCAAAGACACCACTTTTGGCAATACCTCTCGCATGTACCCCTCCTTCAACGAAGGGCTGACGATTAAGATTTTGGTTCAACTTTGTGCACAAAAGAGATGGGGTTTCAAAAGGTTCGACGGCGACTCCAGCTACGAGAGTATATATTTTTTAATGAATGTCATTTTTTAGATTTTTTTTGGCTTGAGGACACAAACTCAACGAGAGCGTCATGGTACTGCACCTTGCCGATCGAGCCACAGTTCTCATGACCCGCCCCGCTGATGATGCATTTTTGTTTCGGTTCCTGCGCCGCGGAAAAAAGGTCTTCGGTCATGTCGCGGGGCACTTTCGCGTCGTTATCGCCATGGATGAAGAGAATCGGGAGCTTGACGAAGTTGATCTTGCGTACTGAGTCAAACTTCTCGGTCAAAAGAAGGCGGACAGGAATAGCAGCGAGCAAACCGAAATATCGCTGCGTCGACATCTCCAAAATGGAAGTGAACGTACTTTCAACAACCAGACCGGCGACGTCACTGTTTTCCGGCTTGGATGCAAGTTCGATTGCGACAGCACCGCCAAGTGAATGTCCGTAGATAAAGATTCTATTTGGTGCAAAGCCGCGATCGACTTTGAGATACTTTAGTGCCGCCGAAGCGTCCTCGTAGACTTTGGTCTCGCTAGGCTGCTCGTCCTTAAAACTTTCTCCAAATCCGCGATAATCAATCACCAGCACGTTCCATCCCCATTGATGAAACCGCTCCGTATGTTCCAAGTTCTTTCCGATGGTCGCATCTTGGCCGTGCAGGTAGAGAAAGACCGGTGCCTCGGGATCTTCGACCGGTACCCAATACGCGTCGAGATGTCCGATCAAGTTATTCCGGTCGTCGCGGAGAGGAATTGTGGCTTCCTTGTAGTCCATCCCCATCCGTTTGGGATTTGTCGGAATTTCGGCCAGGGGAGCAAGTATTATCGAGACTTGCGTTGCCCAGAAGAATGCGCAAATTGCAATGTAGAAAGACACGAGGATTCCCAAGACACTGACGAATCGGCGGCTTGCGAGCATCGGTCTTGGATTGAATCGGCTCATTCTTTGCGGCTCACTGATAGTTCCAAAATTTAGAAAAGCACGATATTCTCTAAAATACTCACTTAGGGGCTGTGCGAAAGAGTACCACGGCTATCATTTTCTTGCTTTGAAGCGTAATTCGGTGCTCGCCCAAGGTTGCTCTTGGGAAGCACATGCTGCACCGACATCACGTCGCTGGAAAGGTATCCATCACTCAAACGACGCACATGACAAGACAGGCATGATCGGTGCAACCGACATTCAGCATCCTAAAGCGACTTGATCTGGTTTTGCACGTCGTAAAGCATTCGGATCAGTGATTCAAGCTTGGCAACTAAAATCTTCAACGCTGCGACACTCGTCGATCTCGCAGCACGCATGCGCCCAGCACGCCTCGAGAATGATTCGCGGGTCGCTTCGCACATCAATCTATATCCGTTCACGACATCTGTCAGCGCGAAAAGAGGTCCTAAATAGCAAGCCACTCGAAGATATCCATCAATCCTCCAAATGGATCCTCACGAAAACGTAGGTACACCGAGATCGCGACTCTGAACATGTCCTTACCATTGCTGAAAACCCTGTAAGCAAAGCCACAAATTTGGAACAGTTTAGCGAAGGGGTCTCGGTGTTGGAGAACGGCTCTATACGCTTGTTCTTGA
>JBBSJZ010000433.1:0-5481 GCA_038256795.1 Pirellulales bacterium
AATGCCGGTGGCTGCCGATAAAACCGCTCACCTGCTGAGAAAAATACGTCACTGCGTTGCCGAGTCGGGTGACGATCGGTTATCAATTCGTCGGTTCCGGATGCACCTCATGCGTCGGTGCCGGGTCACGATTTTACTTCGGAACGTCTCATGCTTCGCGTCGGCGCCGTCACCTACCTGAACACCAAGCCGCTCATCGAAGGCCTGCGAGAACGGTTGGGCGATGCTGGCCGGTTGTCACTGAATCTACCGAGTCGCTTGGCGGACGATTTGGTAGCGTCGCGTTTGGATGTGGCGTTAATTCCTTCGATTGAATACTTTCGTCATCCCGGCCTGAAAATCGTTTCGGATGCCGTTATCGCCTGTCGCGGACCCGTTTGGAGCGTGCGACTGCTCAGCCGAGTTCCCGTCCGCGACATTCGCCGACTCGCCCTCGACGTGGGCAGCCGCACCAGCGCCGCGATGGTCCGCACACTGCTCTGGGAACGTTATGGGCTCAAACCGGAAACGATCGACCTGGGCATTGAACAGACACCCGAATCGGTCGACGCCGACGCGATTTTGTTGATCGGTGATCGGGCAATGCACCCCGCCCGAGGGCTGTACCGCGAGATTTGGGATTTGGGTGATCGCTGGTGCCGCTGGACGGGATTACCGTTCGTGTTCGCAATGTGGGTCGCTCGCGAGGGTATCGACACCGACGAGCTCGGCTACTGGCTCGAGCAAAGCCGCGATCTCGGGCTCAGCCGATTGCACGAGATTGCCGCACGCGAGGCACCCGCACACGGACTCGATGCGGTCGATGTCCAGCGATACTTTGCCGAAAACCTGCACTTCCAACTCGGCGACCGCGAGCGACTTGGGCTCGAAGCATTTCGCTCCAAGGCGGATACTCTCGGCTTGATCGCTCGCTCAGCGAGTCCTGTGGGATGACCGACCACGAATGTTCTACTTACGTTCACACCAACCATTCGAACACCATGATCCAGACTGCCGCACCGCGGACGCGAGAAATTCTTGACCGGGCCCTCGCCGGAGAACGGCTCACCAGCGCCGATGGGCTGGTACTGCTGGAGAGCCACGACTTGGCCGCGATTGGTAGCGTTGCCGATACGATCGCGCGGCGCTTGCACCCGGAGAACTTTCGCACGTACAACGTCGATCGGAATATCAACTACACGAACATCTGCACCGCCGTTTGCAACTTCTGTGCGTTCTATCGTTCGCCCAAAAGCGACGAGGGCTACGTGTTGCCCCGTGAGGTGTTGCTCGAGAAGTGTCGCGAGACCGTCGAACTTGGCGGCAACCAAATCCTGCTTCAAGGCGGGTTGCATCCTAAGTTCACGCTCGACTGGTACGAAGAGATGTTGCGGGACATCAAACGCGAATACCCAATCATCAACATTCACGGTTTTAGCCCACCCGAGCTGCATCACTTTACCAAGGTCAACAAATTGCCGATCGAGACAGTCCTGACGAGACTTCGCGACGCGGGCTTGGGCAGTATTCCCGGCGGTGGCGCCGAGATCCTTGTTGATCGAGTCCGCAGCGAGCTAACCCGTGGCAAAGTCATGAGCGATGATTGGCTCAATGTCATGCGGGTTTGGCACAAGCTCGGTGGCATCAGCACGGCGACGATGATGTTCGGGCACGTCGAAACGCTCGCCGAACGAGTCGAGCACCTCGATCGTTTGCGAGATTTGCAGGACGAAACGGGCGGCTTCACCGCGTACATTTGCTGGACATTCCAGCCTGAAAATACCGATCTCGCGTCCATCAAACCCGTCGGCTCGTTCGAGTACCTCAAAACGCAAGCGGTATCGCGAATCTATCTCGACAATATTCGCAGCATTCAAAGCAGTTGGGTGACCCAAGGTTTGAAAGTCGGCCAACTCGCACTGACCTTTGGAGCCAATGACATGGGCAGTCTGATGATCGAAGAGAATGTCGTCGCCGAAGCGGGTACCGTGCACTTTCTGACCCTCCGGCAAATCCGCGAAGCGATCGAAGAGCTCGGTTTCGAAGCTCGCCAACGAGACGTGTTCTACAACCTCGTCGATCCCGCACTGGAGCGAAAAGCGATCGCCGCGAACGAACGCAAGGATGCCAAACCCTTGGTGCAATTGGCGACTTAGAAGTCCGTTGACGCAAATCCTCTTCGCCCAGGCCACGAGAATGGTGGGGAAGGCAGCGGATTTCTACAGACTCAATGCTTTCTGAGTGAGCGAAACGGGCCTACCAGCGTTAGATTGTTCACGGCAAGGCCGGTGGCTAGCGCCAAAGCCGCTCACCAGGTACTTTGATTTCTTCAGTCTCGTAGCTTTACAGGACTTTGCGTTTTCCGGGTGCTGACGTAAACTTTGCTTTGTTCTCGCCACTGTCGCGATCCCGTGAGTTGATGTCGGCCTCCGATCGCCGTAATGACGCGAGTGCCGTTTTAATCCGTCGACAGGGTAGCGAGCGGGGTATGACGGTTTTCACCATAGGTCAACCGAGTGGTGGAAACAGCGTTTCTCTTATAGAGAAAACGCAATCGGATGGGTGGCCGAGTGGTTTAAGGCTGCAGTCTTGAAAACTGCCGTACGGGTAACTGTACCGTGAGTTCGAATCTCACCCCATCCGCTGTTTTTCGATCACACGCCGGTTCCAGCCAATCTTGCCGAGATTGTCGTTGTATCGTAAGATCACGATATATTTGTGGTTCGACCGCCGCTGCGGCTGTCTTGCTCGAGTCCGACGAATGAAGAGCAAAGAATGACGAGCCAGCCGCGACGGATTGTGATCAGTGGTGGTGTTGCCGGGGGCGCATCGGCGGCGGCTCGTGCTCGCCGCGTGGATGCGTCGGCGACGATCACGATCTTCGAGCGTGGGCCATCGGTGTCGTTCGCCAATTGTGGTTTGCCCTACCACGTCGGCGGCGAAATCGCGTCGCGAGATTCGCTGCTGGTCGCCACACCGAAGTTGTTTCGCGAGCGTTTCGGAATCGATGTGCGGACGGAAACCGAAGCGGTGTCGATCAATCGCGAGCAGCGCCAGGTGCTGGTACGGCGTAGCGATGGATCGCTCGAGAAGATCGCCTACGACAAGCTGATCCTCTCGCCCGGTTCCGAGCCGATCCGACCTCCGTTCATGGACGCCAAACTCGTGAACGTCTGCACGATGTGGTCGCTCGAGGACTTGGATCGTGTGATGGAAGTGGTCAACCATCGGACCTCGCCACGCTGCGTCGTGATCGGTGGTGGCTTCGTCGGCTTGGAAGTTGCCGAACAACTCGCCCATCGCGGATTCGATTGCACGCTGATTGAACGCAATCCGCAAGTGCTCAAAACGCTCGACGCCGAAATGGCTCGACCGCTCATCGCGACCCTCGAAGCGGGTGGTGTTCGTGTCAAGTTAGCCACGGCCGTTCTAGGCATCGAGAGTGAAAACGACATGGCAACCGCGGTCGATACCGACCAGGGCAGATTCCCGGCGGACCTCGTGATTAGTGCGATCGGGGTTCGTCCGCGCGTGAAGCTTGCCCAGGGCGCGGGTCTCGAGCTTGGACCGAGCGGTGGCGTTCGCGTGGACGGATGGATGCGGACGAGTGACGAGCACATTTTCGCGGTGGGCGACTGCGTCGAGTACGAGCACGCGGTCCTAAAACGCCCGGCCTTAGTTCCGCTCGCCGGTCCCGCGAACCGCGCGGGTCGGATCGCGGGGACCATCGCCGCCGGCGGGACGTGCGAAGCGATGCGGCCGGTGCTGGGCACGAGCGTCGTGCGGATCTTTCAAAGCACCGCAGCGAGCACCGGTTTGTCCGCAGCCATGTGTGATCGCGAGGGGATCGAGCACCGTAGCGTTTACATCCAAGCGGCCAACCACGCGTCGTACTACCCGGGCGCGGAGTCGCTCACTCTCAAACTCATCTACACTTCCGCAGGCAAGATCCTCGGGGCCCAGTGCGTCGGCGGCGAGGGTGTCGACAAACGGATCGACGTCATTGCGACGGCCATCGCCCTCGGTGCATCGGTCGCGGATCTGGCCGGACTCGACTTGGCGTATGCGCCGCCGTACGGCAGCGCCAAGGATCCCGTCCACATGGCCGCGTTTGTCGCCGGTAACGATCTCGCGGGTACGCCCAAAGTGGTGGCCCCGAACATCGACCTGAGTGACTATCAAGTGGTCGATGTCCGCAGCGAGCGTGAGCTCGAGCAATTGCCATTGCCCGGCGCGATTCACTTGCCCGTCGATGCGGTGCTTCGCGGCCACGCCGGGCTCGACCCGAAGCGGCCGACGGTGACGGTTTGCCACTCTGGCAAGCGGGCGCACGTTGCCGCATCGATTTTACAATCGGCCGGCTTCGCCGACGTTGCGAACTTGACGGGCGGCATGGCCGTGCGCAGCCAATGCGAGATCGCCAGCGAACAACCGATCGGATGACCGGTCGGTTAGAATGTCGCTCCAGATACAAGATCACCCCTGGAGTCCACCGACATGAGTCTCGTCAAGAACGTTTGCCTGCTATGCGTATTGTCCGTTGTCGCTAGTTGTGGAGCCACGGCCCAGGAGAGTTCACCGCCGCTGGAGTCGATGCCTCCCTACGTATCCATGTTCAACGGCAAGGACCTCACGGGCTGGGTGCCGTGCAACATCGGTCCAGAAACGTTCTCGGTGCGCGACGGTTTACTCGTCACCAACGGCAGTCCCGTCGGTACGCTACGCACCGAAAAGATGTACGAGAACTTCGTCATGGAGTTCGATTGGCGGCACCTGCAAAGCGGTGGCAACTCCGGCTTGTTCATCTGGGCGGATGGCTTTCCCGCAACGGGTTCTTCGTTCTCGCGGGGCATCGAAATTCAAGTGCTCGACCTGGGCTACAACGCCAAAGGTAAAAACGAATGGTTCTCGACACACGGTGATATCTTTGCGGTGAACGGCGCCGAATTGACCGTCGCTGGCCGCATCTCGCCCAACGGTCAACGCAGTTTTCCGATGGAGGAACGCACCAAGGCATCGCCCGAGTGGAATCACTACCGCGTTGTCGCCAACGATGGCAATATCTCGCTCAGTGTGAATGGCAAAGAAGTCACGATCGCCAAGAATGCGAACCCGCGCAAAGGCTACCTAATGCTCGAGTCCGAGGGGGCTGAGTGCCACTTCAAGAATTTGCGCATCGCAGAACTTCCATCGACGGGCGCGACCGCTGAAGAAACCGGCCGCGAGAGTGATGGCTTCATGCCGTTGTTCACCGGAACCGACTTGCGAGGTTGGACCGTTCCCGAAGGCGACAACGGGCACTGGAAAGTCGTCGCGGAGTCAATCGACTATGACGCCCAGAGCGAGGCGGGCGATGACAAGCATCTTTGGAGCGAGCGCGAGTACAAAAACTTTGAGCTCGTGATCGATTGGCGGATCAAGGAAACGCCGTACAACAACCCGAACGTGTTCGAGATTCAACCCGATGGTAGCGAGGCGACGGACGTCAATGGCAATCCCGAG
>JBBSJZ010000434.1:0-5454 GCA_038256795.1 Pirellulales bacterium
AACTTCCTCAGCCAATGGTGCGAAGTCGAAGTCAGCCGCGACGGGTTCACGTGGACTCAAGGCTACGAACGCGGTGTGCCGACCGGGCCCGTGCAGAAAGGCCGCGCGACGAAAAAGAACGGTACCAAGACGACGTTCAAGGCGGACGGCCAGATCTTCAGCACGACCAAATACGCGTTCGATACGCTCCACAAACGGTTGCAAGAACTGGCGTTCCTCAACAGCGGCGTTCACATCAAGTATCACGATGAACGAAACGGCGAAGGCGGCGACTTCAAATATGAACGCGGCATCCTCGAATTCGTCGAACACTTGAATCGCGCCAGCGATCCGTTGCATCCCGAAGTGATCCACGTCGTCGGCACCCGCGACGGTGTCGAGTTCGAAATCGCGCTGCAGTACAGTACCGAGTACACCGAGAATGTCCAGTCGTACGTCAACAACATTCACACGATCGAGGGCGGCACACACGTCTCGGGTTTCCGCGCCGCACTGACACGAACCCTCAATAACTACGGCAAGAAAGAAGGCATCTTCAAAGCCGTTACACCGGGCGGCGATGACTTTCGCGAAGGTTTGACGGCGGTCATCAGTGTCCGAGTTCCGCATCCGCAATTCGAAGGTCAAACGAAGACCAAGCTCGGTAACGGTGAAGTCGAAGGCATCATCAACAACGGCGTCGGCGAGTACTTGGCCAAGTACTTGGAAGAGAACCCCAGGACCGCCAAGGCGATCGCTCGCAAAGGATTGCTCGCCGCCGAAGCTCGCGAAGCGGCACGCAAGGCCAAGGATTTACTTCGCAAACGCAAGGACGCGCTCGGTGGCGGTGGATTGCCCGGAAAGCTCCGCGATTGCATCAGCAAAGTGATGGAAGAGTGCGAAGTCTACTTGGTCGAAGGTGATTCGGCCGGTGGTAGCGCCGAGGGCGGTCGGATGCGCGACTTCCAAGCGATCTTGCCCCTCCGCGGTAAGATCATCAACGCCTACAAGAGCCGCGAAGACAAGGTGCTCGCCAACGAAGAAGTCCAGTCAATGATCCAAGCGATCGGCTCGGGCATCGGCGCGGACCAGGACATCTCCAAGCGACGTTACAACAAAGTCGTCATCATGACGGACGCCGACGTCGACGGCAGCCACATCCGCACCCTGCTCCTGTGTTTCTTCTATCGCCAGATGTACCAACTCGTCGCCGCCGGCCACGTTTACGTCGCCCAGCCCCCACTGTTCCGCGTCCAGCACGGCAAGACGCGGTACTATGTCCAATCCGAAGAGGAGATGAAGGGCCAATTGCTCGAACGTGGTTTGAGCGACACCGTGTTCGAATCCGAAGACGGGCGCCGCGTCGAAGGGGTGGCGATGCGACAACTCGCAACAACACTCACGTCGATGGAAGATGCGATCTTGGCGCTCGAGCGACGTGGCATCAGCCTCCGTATTCACGCGGTTCGACTCGATCCGGTCAGCGGCCGTTTGCCCTCATTGTTGCTTACCCACGGCAACGAAGAGCACTGGTTCCACGCTCAAGAAGAAGTCGAGAACCATCTCAACAGCAACAACTTGCGACTCGATAGTGAAGAGGAATTGATTGCCGATGAAGTCGTCCCAGGCGAGGAAGGTGCTGAGCCCATCGCCGAAGTCGAAGACCTGCGGACCGTTGCCCACTTGGCTGAACTACACGAAGTGCGGACGATCAACAGTGGACTCAAGGACATGTTGCCGATCGGCTTCGGACTCGACGATTTGATCCCGCAGGAACGCACCGGTTCGACGACGGCAAGGTTCGAGTTGATCCGTGGCGAAGACAACCGGCGTTCGCTCGAAGATCTGCGTGATCTCTTGCCTCAAATCCGCGCCGCCGGTGAAAAGGGACTTCAAGTCACACGCTTCAAGGGGCTCGGTGAAATGAACGCCGAAGAGCTGCGAGAAACGACGCTCGATCCAGCCAACCGAACGCTCATCCAAGTCAATCTCAACGACGCCGGCGCCGCTGATGAAATGTTCCGCTTGTTGATGGGCGACAAGGTCGAACCACGACGCGAGTTCATTGAGAAGCACGCCTTGGACGTGCGGAACCTGGACGTGTAAGCGATTCACGAAACTAAACGTCAACAGGTGTCGGCTAGTCGTTAAGATCGATTCGCCAGAGCGTCGCGGATCGCGCCCGACTTCCGGTGGCGATCATCCCGTGCGACGAAATTGCAACGCTGAGTACTTCAGCTCGCTCCTTGGGAAGCGATCGCTGCAGCTCGCCTGAGCCGACGTCCCAAACTTGGACCGGACCTTCGGACGTCGCAACGACGATCGACTTGTCATCCGCAGTGAACTCGACGTCATTGACCCGGCGAGCATTTCCCCGCATTCGGCGCAAGAGCTTGCCGTCACTTACGTCAATAATCCGTAAGCCGCCCTCCGTCCCGGCTGCGACCAAGCGATTCCCTTCGACGCTCAGTGCAATCGCAACCGTTGCCTCACCGTGACTGGACAGCCGATGCAGCACCTTGCCAGTTGTGAGACTCCAAATCACCACTTCTTCACTAGCACCATTGGTTGCGGCGATCGAGCCTGTGGAATCGACTGCCAAGCAAGTGAAGTCGTGGCGTACGACCACTTCTTGGATTAGCTCGCCGCTCTTCGGACTCCAGATACGGAGTGCTCGATCACTGCCGATCGACACCAGCACCGAACCGTCTCGACTGTATTGTGCGGCCAACACGGTCCCCGCGTGTGCTGCGATGCTCAGCCGCGGGATGCCTTCGGGAACCTTCCATACTATGATCGTCCCGTCGTCCGATGACGTCGCAACTTCGTTGGCGTCTGCGTAGCTCGTTACGCCTGTCAATCGCCTCGTGTGCCCCGTAATCTCGCGTATCGGTTTGCCATCGGCTGCTGAGAACAAGCGAAGTTTACTGTCCGAGCACGCAGTCACGACCAACTGCTGGCGATCCACAAACACGATTCCGGGGACCGCAAAGCGATGTCCCACTAACGGAATCTCGGTCCGAAAATAATCCATCGACCATACTGCGACGACATTGACCAGCACGATCATTACAACGACGGCGACGGCTTCTTTCATGCTCAACCAACGACTCATGACCTTGTCCCCGCAGCACTCGTGAATTGGTCCTTCAACACCTCGACATCCGTTTGGACGGCGTTGAAATGGACGCTACCGTCGCTGTGGAGCAGGTGTGCCCCACCGGGATGCAAACTTCTCGGCCCCGCGTTGGACTCCGTCGTGTTTTGAAAGTTACACTCCAAACTTCCTGGCATCGAGACACAGAAGGGGATCCAATCCGTGCTCGAATCAGCGTTGATCCCAATGCACTTGGTATCGCAATCAAGTCCCACACTGGACGCGCCGGCGGCGTGAAAGGCCCAGACGCCGCGATTGTCGGAGTAGTCCGGCTGTATTTGAATTTCCGTCACCGCGACCGTATTCGACAATCCGTCGCGGATGTGTTGAAACGCGACCTTGGTGTTTTGTCCCATCACGCCACGATACTCCGTGTCATTCCAGAACTTGACGCCCCAACTCCCGCTGCCAAAGTTGGCGGCGTAATTGCTTCGGGAAAACTTCGCTCCTAATTGCGGTTCAAACATCACCGACGCATTCTGATCAGAAGGACAACGGTACGCGGACACAATCGTCTCGCGAAACTCTTTGTTGGCCTCCGACGTCGTGTCCTGCGTCGCATCGTACTTTTCGTGCAGCGTTCCCAATTCCATCATTGGCAAGATAGCGATCGCCCACGTCGCGCGAGGTTGGTCGCGTCCATTATCTTCCAAGTCCGGCGGACGGATCGCAGCAGCCGGCAAGTGACCAAACGCACTATGATAGTTCGCGAGCGCCAACCCGATTTGGTGCAGATGGTTTTGGCATTGTGCCCTGCGCATCGCTTCTCGCGCGGCTTGCACTGCTGGCAATATCAGGGAAACCAAGATGCCGACGATTCCGATCACCACGAGAACCTCGATCAAAGTAAACGCGAGTTCGTGCGGGTGCTGCGTTCCAGATGGTTTTCTCATTGTGGGTCTTTCAATTGATCCTCAGTGATGTGAAACAAGATTACGTCGGGGTAGGGTTGATCGGCGATCGGTTCGCCATGAAAAAACAAGTTCTCGGGAAGCGTTAATTGATAGGATGAGAACAAGTACCAACCCGGACTCGATGGTACAGCCGAAATCGGATCGAAGCGCCGCTTCCACATTACATCCGATGTCACCTGGGGAAGCGATTCGACGAGTTTACTTGGCTCACCTAGCGGCGCGTGAAAGACGACTGTCAAAGGTCGCTTTTCTGGATGTGATTCGATCCAATCGACCATCCGATAGGTGCTTTGACCCCAGTCGACGTTACTGAAACTCAAGTAACGCCAACCTTGATTCGGTCCACCGACGAGTCGATTAAAATAGGTGTGAGACAATCCTGGATGCAGCATCTGGTGAACCACGATACCGGCTAAACAGCCCACGGCCAGCACGGAGCGCTGCCAACGGGTGAACGCCACCATCGTCCGCGAAGCCGTCACGAATAAAAAGCCGTAAGCGGGCAACACATAGCGAACATGATGGGTGAACCCAGTTCGCGAGCTCACCAACGCCACAAACGAAATGGCGATCAAAGGCGGCAACCACTCTCCCGGTTTTGCGCTGCCCTGAATACTCGCCCAGCTCCAAGATGCAATTCCCAAGGCGATCAAGATCAAATAGCCGGCTGGCATCTTAATGAACATCGCCTCCAAATAAAAATACCACCAGCCGCGATCCTTCCATTTTCCATTCAAATAACTCGGCAATCCCTGTTCAAACTCCCAATTCAAATAATCCAATCCCAACATCATTTGCTTTGGCAACGGAATCGGCACGTTTGCCAGTATGCCGCCTTCAAATCGATTGCCAGTTTGGTAGATCGGCACCTCTACTCCTGTGAGCGTCATGCTGATGAAACGAAAATCGCCCAAACGGGTTCCAGCACCATCAAACCCATAACACCAAAGAATGAGCAATAACGTGAGCGCAAAGCTACCAAGAAGTCGAATGGGATCGCGAGCGACACTACGGCCAAGTCGAGAAGATGGCCAATCGCAAATTCCAGTTCCCCTTACACCGTTTTGGGCTGTTGATCTAGTCGATTTCTCGGAAGCCAACGTGAGCCGCTGGGGCACTAGCCCCGGTTTTGTCGTTAAAGAACTGGGACTAGCGTCCCAGCGGCTCACTAAATCAACATCCCCGCTTCGGGGCGAAAGGGCGGGGGTGAGGGGCTGAGCCTCGGTAGTAAACTCCCCGCATTTCGACTGCCAGTAACGTCGCCACGCATCAAACACCCACACTACCGCCGGCAACATCCCCAACAAAAACAACCACGAAAACTTACAAAGGATCGCCAGTGCTAAGGTCGCCGCAACCGTCCAAGGCATCGGCCTTGATGCGAGCGTCAACCAGCACCAAAAA
>JBBSJZ010000435.1:0-5449 GCA_038256795.1 Pirellulales bacterium
GAAGTGGCGTTTTCGATCATAGTCGCGACTTGCCATCCGAGCGCACCGGGGACCCAAGTCGTCTCGCTCTTGAGCTCGGGCACCACGGATGTCGTACCGACCGCATCCTCGTCGAGATTCCATCCGAACAGTTTCGGTTCGACTCGATCGTTCGCCGGATTCGCGAGTGGTAACGCGTGATCCACGAATGGACCCGAAGTAAAACGCAGCACATAGACAAACGAAGGGGCACCCGCGTAACCGATGGTGCCTGTAGGAACTTCCGGAAACGCGAACAAACGAACAAAAAGTTCGCCATCGTGTTCAACATGGTGAACCAATTGCGGATCCAAGCCTCGCACGTCATCGGATTGAACTAGGACGTTGCCAGCACCGTCGACGAGTTGCAGGATCGGGTCCATTGGCGATTTCAACCAAGCATTCGCGACTGCTGACACCACGAGGGTTTGGCCCGCCTTCACCACACAGCGAAACGTATCGATGTCGCCTGACTTTTCCAGGCGTCCGTAGACGATCTGTGGCAATTCAATCTTGCCAGCTTCACTCAGTCGATTGTTGGGTTCGACTTCGGGGAGAGCGGAAGTCGTCTCGATGAGCAGAGGTACGAGCGAGCTAGCGGCATGTTGATCGTACAGTCGAATCCAAGCGACTCCTGGCTTAGTATCGACGGACGAAGTGATTTCGATCTTACCACTCTCAGCCGTCGCCGCCGCCGAAAAACCTTCAGTGCCACCAACAACGGAGACCGGCCAGGTCGGAAATTTCCCCTCCGCCGTGATTGTTGTTGCCTCGCCCGCGACGATCACCGGCGGGTAGAAGCGATCGAGTCGGAGTGGTTCCACCGCGACACAGGTGCTGGCTATCAACACGATCGAGAACACCTTTGGGATCACGGCCGGGCATCGTTGCTTTATCGTTGTCTTGCTCACATCAACTCGCTGATGGGTAATGCATCACTGACCAAGTGAACCGGGCGTCCTTCGGGCGAATACATCATTTGCCCAGGGTCGATACCGAGTTTGCGATACACGGTGGACACGAAGTTCTCGGGGGATAACACGCGTTCGACAGCGGCGTAGCCCTGTCGATCGGTGGCGCCGATGACCTGGCCGCCGCGGGTGCCACCGCCGGCGAACATGACACTCATGGCATTGGACCAGTGATCACGTCCGCCACGCTCGTTGATCTTCGGCGTGCGACCGAATTCGCCCAGTGCGATGACGAGCGTGCGCTCGAGCATACCGCGTTGTTTCAAGTCGCCAATCAAGGCGGCGATCGTGGACTCGAACGCTGGCATGCGTTTCTCGTAGGCGTCAAAGATGTTCTCGTGATGGTCCCAACCGCCTTGCGAGAGCGTGATGAAGGGGACACCGGCACCGACGAGGCGTCTGGCGAGCAGTGCTTGTTGGCCGAACGGATTGCGTCCGTAGGCGCTGCGGACGTCCTCCGATTCAGAATGGATGTCGAAGGCGGCTTGAGCTTCGGGGCTGCTAATGATTTGCATGCCTTGTGCGTAGAACTCGTCCGCCGCCATCGCCGGATCGCCCGCGGCTGGGTCGGTGATCCGGAGCATCCGATCGACTTGTCGCCGTATCTCGTGACGTGAGTCGACTCGCGCGTCCGTCAAACGACTCGAGATCGTCACGTCGCGGACCTTGAATCCGGCCCGGTTCGGGTCGTCGGGAACGACGAAGGGTGCGTGCTTGGCACCGAGAAAGTTCGGACCCCCGGAACGTGTCATACCGGGAATGGAGAAATAGGCGGGGATACCCGCGGGGGCGCCGACTTGCTGGGCCACGACGCTGCCGAGACTCGGATGAAAACTGACGAATGCGCCACAGCCCACGGGAATGCGTGGTGGCGCGCCGGTCATCATGTAGTGATTTCCGGCACCATGATTGCCTTGGTCGTGGCGGATCGAGCGAACGATCGCGAGGTCGTCGGAGATCGACGCGAGTTGCTCCATGGGTTGCGAGAAATGAACGCCCGGCGTTTGCGTCGCGATCGTCCCAAATTGGCCTCGAATCTCCCGCGGCGCGAGCGGCTTGGGATCAAAGGTCTCGTAATGACTCGGACCACCGTCCATCCAAATTAGGATGCACGCATCGGCTTGCCGGGCCACCGATCCCGATTCATTCGCCGACGCGCGAGTGGCGCGGAGTGCTGCGGTGAAGCCTCCGGCGAGCAAACTGCCTAGACCTAGCTTCAATCCGTTGCGACGCGAAATGCCTTCGCAGTTTCGGTGAATTTTTGGGTTCAATGCCGTCATGTTAATCGTCCTTCAGTCCAAGATCGCAAATTCTGGTGAGTTCAGCATCGCCCACATCAAGTCTTCGATCACACCACGACGATTCTCGCTGGCAGCAACGAGTCCGGTGGCGTAAACGAGTTCCTGCTGGGTCGGAAAACGTGAGTACGACGCCAAGTACAATTCTTGCACGATTTGACTTGGCGTCAGCTCACTGGACGCGAGTCGATCCGCACGACTTCCGTCACTGCGGATGCGGTCCTCGAGTTGCGGTGAGTTCATCATGTGCAGCGATTGGCTCACGGTGGCGTCGGGGATGCGCTCGCACGGTGGATCTTGGTTTTCGTTGGGGCGGCCGAACGTATCCAAGAAGATTGAATTCACCCGAGTTGTCCACACTTGACTCGCGCGCGTTTCTGGAGGCATCTCCGCGAGCTCGGCTGGCCGCTCGGTCACGTCCGCGATCGCGTCCATCAACACTTCGGCGCGAAGTCGCTTGCGATAGTGTCGCGAATAGTTGAGTCGGTCGCCGGCATTCGAAGACGTCGGGGTGCTGGAGTGAGAATAAACCCGTGAGAGCACGATCGTCTTCAGCAATCGCTTGGTGTCAAAACCGGTCGCTTGAAACTCGCCCGCGAGCGCGTCAAGCAATTCAGGGTTCGTGGGCGGGTTGGTGCGGCGCAAATCATCGACGGGTTCAACAATCCCACGACCCATCAGAATTGACCAAACGCGATTGACTTGGACTTTCGCAAAGTAGTCGTTTTCGACGGAAGTCATCCACTTCGCGAGCGACTCACGCGGGTCGTCGCCTGCGGCCGTCGTGGGTGCCGAGCCGAACAACGGCGTCGGCTGCATCGTCTCGCCGGTCACGGGATGCGAGACCGCGCCGCTCGTTGACGTGATGACGCTCTCTTCACCGCCGGAAATTGGCGGTGATAATCCCGTCCCCTTGTAGCTGACTTTCGCAAAGTAGGCGGCGAATTGGTAGAAATCCGCTTGGCTCCAACGTTCAAACGGATGATGGTGGCACTTGGCGCACTCCAGACGAACCCCGAGGAAAAGTTGGCTGGTGAGCGTCGCCACTTCATCGGGACTGCGCCGATCTCGGTACAACGTCGCGGCACCATTTTGCCATGTGCTGCCTCGCGCGGTCACGAGTTGCCGAACGAACTCGTCGTAGGGGACGTTGTTTCTAAACTGGGTACGAATCCAATTGTCATAGTTAAGCACCGCCTTGATGCCGACTCGATAAGGATTCGGACGCAGCAAATCAGCCCAGAAGCTAGACCAGTGATCCGCGTACTCTCGTCGATCGAGCAAGTCATCGACAAGTCGCTCTCTTTTTCCGTCGTCACCCGCGTTCAGAAACTCTCGAGCCTCGTCGACACTCGGCAAGCGACCGATCAGATCGAGTGATGCGCGGCGGAGAAATACTTCGTCGGTAACGACCGGTGAAGGTTCAATCGAGAGCGCACGCAACCTGGCGTCGACGAGCTCGTCAATAAAGTTGACTTGGTGAAGAGAATCGAAAACATCATCGTCGAGTCGTGCCGTTTGTGGAATCGCGACTTCGGCGACACAGATCTCGTTCATGTACCGCGCCATCACTGCGGTCTGGCCCGGTAGCGGCCCAGCCGTCAATGTCCCTTCGCTACTCACCGCGACGACCGCGTCATCGTTGGAAAGGTAACCCGTCGCGCGGGTGACATCACGTGTCGATCCGTCACTGTAGTAGGCGACGACTTTCAAGGACGCCGACTCTTCTGGCTTGAGCGAGTAGGTTTTGCAATCGAGCTCGACTCGCTCGATCACGGGTTCGTTCGCCACACGTCGCGATGCACCGTCACGAATCCAAGAGATCAGTGTCCGGTAATCGTCCGAGTCGACTTCGATTCGCCGTCCACCCCCGTGAGGCGTTTCGGCGGTAGCCTTGCGAATGAGCAAACTGGATTCGGGAGCCCCAGGAAACAAGCGTCGACCCCGCGCGTCACGAACCACCGCGGCGTAGTCGAACTCGGCATCAAAGCCGAGTAGCGACAATTGGAATCCGTTTTGGCCGCGTTGCTTCCCGTGACAAGCACCCGCATTGCAGCCGGCGGCGGTCAACACCGGCTGCACGTCGAGCTCGAAGCTCATAGGAGTTGGCGACGAAGTCGGCGCATGATCAACGGCGAACGCGGCATTCGCTGACATGCACAAAAGCACAATCAAGTTGAGGCAGTCGCGTATCATGGCAAGTTGAACGTAGGTGGGATGTCGACGGGGGGAATCCCAGTATAACCGTTCTGCAACTGCAAGTTGCGCTAGTTGCGACTCATTATTTCTCGGCAAGAATCACGAGAATGACGGCCAGTGTCAGCAGAAGGGCTCCAGCCAGACGCGTGAACATCGTGCCAGGCGTCAAGTCAGCTTCAGCGCCACCCCATATCCGCGCGGCGGCCCAGGCGAGACCGACGCCCCAAAGTCCACGCAGCGCGTACACCACGTTGATTCGCGCAGCATCCCCGAAAACGGCCACGGCTGCGGTAATGCAAATCGCTTGCATCGCGACCAGAAGCCCAATGGGAATGAGTAACTTCACCACCCGCGGCTCCCGCATTCGATGCCACTGGACCCATGGTGTGAGTGCCAACGACATACCGCCCACGAACCAGAATACGATGGGTAGAAATCGGCCAGCGCCCCATGTCGGTGCCCAACGCTGGGTCAACACATCGAACGTCGCATAGCATGTCGCCGCGCTCACCGCGAGTCCGATCGTCATCGCCAAGTGATGCGGTTGATGACGGCCCGTCCACTGGATCAGCGCGATTCCAAACGTCGCCAGGATTGCTCCATACCAAACCCGCATCGGTAACGGTTCGTCTGATACGAAGGTCAAAAGCACTGCCACGATCAACACCTTAACACCAAAGACCGGTGTCGCGACCGATACGTCACCGCGCTGGATCGCCAAGAAGGTGAACGTCAAACCCGTCATGAACAGCCCCGCAACCGTGGCCGGTTGCCACCACATCGTCACGGGTTGCACACTACCGCCGAGTTTCCACAACGAAGAAAACAACAGGCTGCTGAAAATGTTAGCGACGTACAAGATCGTGAGTGATTGGATACCGACGCCGGCGGCTCGCTTCACAAGTAACATTCCGCCTACGAAAAGGAAGCTAGCGGCGAGAGGCAGAACTAGGTGCAACATGC
>JBBSJZ010000436.1:0-5435 GCA_038256795.1 Pirellulales bacterium
CGGATAAGCCCACAAGCCGACGCCCAAGTCGACTTCGAGCCCAGCGTGGTTGTACTCGAGCGGCTGCAGTTTCCAATCCGTTTCGTCAGCCGACGCCATCGGACTCGGGAATAGCTGACTCGCGGCGGACATCGACAGTGCGATGGCCAAAATTTCAAGCAAGCGATGCTGCTGGGCGGGCATGTCGATGGACTTCCGGAGAGGATTCAAGGGTGCAAGACTTGCCCTGAACTGTAACCGAAAACCGAAGTGTGTGCCGATTCGACGTCGTTGGACCGGCCGTCATATCGACGGATTATTCATCACCACTGACGCGGAGCATTTTCAGACTCCTGGCAGCGGAATCGATCTCAAACTTGAAGTTGCTGAGGTAGCTCATCCCCAGGAGTGGCTCGGCTCCGATTGCTGCGGCATCGAGAATCGCGGCCTCGACGTTGTCGGCCTCGAACTCGCCGACTCGAACCCTGCTGAGTGTGACCGCACGCGCATCGATTGTTCTTCCATCAGCCATGATCAGCTTCATTTTTCTGGCATCAGCCGGAATTTGGATGCCGAGTGCCTCCGCAGTCGTTGCTGGCAAACTCACCAACGTCGCGCCGCTATCGACGACCATGCGAGCCGTCTTGTTGCCCACAGAAACATTGACGTAAAGCGAACCGCCCTCGATGTCGAGGTTGATGTTTTCGCTAAATATCTCTTGCTCGACTTTTTCAATCCGTTTATGCAGGGAGAGCAAGATGGAATCCGCCGTGATGTCCTGGGGCGTTTCGAAGTTGGTGTTCATCACCTGCAACGCAATTTTCACCGGTTCGCTAGCGAGTTGCTTTGCCGTGCGCTCGTTCAACTCACGGTAACTGCGGCGGATCGCCAGCACGAGATTCGCATAGTCCGCTTCCGCTCGATTGAGCGAGCTGCGTTTCTCCGTCAAAGTGTTTTCTCGGATGCGATCACCCTGGGTTGTCAATTCGCGGAGCTTGGCCCGCGTCGCATTGATCATGCCGATGTACCGATTGCTAATCGAAACGTCGTTGCCGGGCAAGGTTGCGAGTTGAAAACTGAGCTCGCCGTCTTGCGAATTGAGTTGATCGATTTGCTGGCGTATCACCGCCAGCTGGTCAACGACTTGCTTCCAATCTTTTTGGACCCGTTGTAGTGCGCGGCGATCCTTGGTGATGCCGCTGAGCGCGCGAGCGACTTCGCTCGTATCGGCCACCGTGATCGTTTTTCCACTGCGGCGCAGCCCCGCGTCGCTCAGGATCACTTCGGCTTTGGCGACCACCTCGTCGCTAAATCGCTTCACCTTCACGGGTTCGTCCGCCATGGCAATTGGCATCATTACCAAGGACGCCAACGTCACACCGAGGCAAAAGAACCAGCGCAGCTCAAATCGTTTCATCAGACGCCTCCTCGAAATAACTTGAGTCGCAAAAACGCTGGTAAAGTTCCCTTCAAATCTCGGGCAGAGGCCAAGAAAATCGACGTTTATCCCAATCTGCCCGCTTCAGGGGCATTATGAATTGCCGGGCCAGTTCTTGTCGGATTCCCGGCACGTAGCATAGACTGAGGAAACAAAAGAACAGTATTGAGTGTTCGCTCGTCCGCCGGGTCAACGGAGCTAGATCATGTCGCGTCCCATTCCGACTCCCCGACGTCCGTCGAGCTTGTCTTGTCCGACATGCGGGAAACGGTTCTTGTTCAGCGAGACAAAGACTCCGCCATTCTGTAGCGAGCGTTGCCAATTGATCGATTTAGGCCGTTGGTTGAACGAAGAGGTGTCGCTGCCGGTGGAATCCGAGCCGGATCCGACCATGGATGATCAAGATCGGTACTAGTCGATTGTCAACTGAATGATTCAATCGATCGGCGGGTCGGTTTCTCGTTTGAAATCGGCTAGCGATTGCTTTTCTAAAAAGGATTTACGCGATGAGTTTGATCAAAGAATTCAAAGAGTTTGCCCTCAAGGGCAACATGATCGATATGGCGATCGGGATCGTCATCGGCGGCGCATTCGGCACGGTCATCAAGTCGCTCGTCGACAACATCATCATGCCACCGATCGGCTACCTGATGGGGAAAGTCGACTTCTCCGCGATGTCGGCAAAGTTGCCGGTTCCCGATGGTACGCCCGTCGAGGTGAAGTATGGACTGTTCATCAACGCACTCATCGGTTTGTTCATCGTCGCCGCGGCATTGTTCGTCGTCGTCAAGATGATGAATACGCTACGTCAGCAGTTCGAGAAGGATGCCGCGACACCGTCGCCGACGACCAAGTCCTGTGGCGAATGCATGATGGAAATACCGATCACCGCGAAGCGATGTGGGCACTGCACCTCGCCCGTCGCTTAATGTGCGAAATCAGCAAAGCATATCGCGTTGCAGACGGCCACATCGATCCTCGGTCGAGTCAGTGGGTGCGTGGTGCCACAGATCTCATCGACACGGGTCGCGCCGGAACATTCTTCTTGGGGTTGAAGATCTTGCGAGTATGTTCAGGCTGGAAGGATTGACCACGGGGTGAGACCGAGATCGATTGGCCGTTGTGGGCGAGCGTCGGTTCACCTTGCACGAACGACTCGCCGCCGTGCGAATAGTTGATTGCACCGTCGTAATCGCCACCTCCCCCGCACGACGAACAGCCCCCGCTGTCACATCCACCGGCTCCGCATTCTCCGCCACCGCAACCTCCGTCACATCCTCCGCCTCCGCATCCGCATCCGTCATTGTACTTGTAGCCCCACAAAGTCTTCAGACCGTTAAATATCGGGCGGCAACCGCCACACGATTGGCCGTTGAAATTGCCACAGCAATCACAGGGGTCGTAGGTATTTGCGGGCTCGTTGATCCAAGGATCGATGTAGAGTTCTCCGCAGCCGCTGCACGAATCGCAACCGCCGCAATTGCCCGCGAATAGGCGACAACCGCTGCTGCCCAATGCTCCGCCACCGCCGCATCCATCGCCGCAGCTAGTTCCGCCGCATCCGCCACCGAGCGCGAGGGGGCCGCATGCCATTGGTCCGACACATCCGGTGAGCGAAACAAGTGCTAGTGCGAGAGTGGTAAGCACGCAGCCGTGAAACGAGGTCCGGCGGCGCGAGATCATGGAAAACGATGTCATTGGGTAAATCCTTGCTCACGAGAAAGCTCTGGTCCAATCGTTATCGTCGTCACAATCCGCAAACTTGACGCAAACTGGGCTCTTGTGATCGCGACGGCCCATCCCTACGACGACAGGAATTCGGCCGCGACTGTGTCGGCGAACATGATGCCCGTCTCGGTCAACCTCAATTGCCCGTCCAGGTTGACGATCAACCCTTGTTCGGTCGTGCGTCGGATCGCAGTTTCACAGAGAATTCGCACGTCGATGCCAGTCCTGGCGAGTGTTGCTGCGAGATCGATGCCATCGATCATGCGAACGCCGAACGCCGCCAATTCGCGTCCGAATTGATCTCGAGAGATCGACTCGGATTCGGCTACCACGCTCGCGTCCGATTCGCTGCGGCGTAAGTACGTGGTGGTGCTGCGGTGGTTCACTTCGCGTCGTCCGTCGACGAACCGCGCCGCGCCGGGGCCCGCTGCGAACCAGCCTCGACCTTGCCAGTACGCCAAGTTGTGCTGGCACCTAAAACCGGTCCGGGCAAAGTTACTGACTTCGTAGTGCTCGAGTCTCGACGTCGCCGCAAGTTCACGTGCCGCAACGTACATCTCGACTTCATCGTCCTCACCAATGCTCGCGAGCAATCCTTTCTCGCGCTGTCCCCAAAACGAAGTGCCCTTCTCGAATGTGAGCATGTACGTCGACAAGTGCTTGATGGGAAGTGACAGTGCGCGGTGCAGATCATCACGCCACTGGGGAACCGTTTCGCCGGGTGCCGCGAAGATCAAGTCGAGGGAAACGTTCGGGATCACTGACGCGGCCAATTCGATCGCATCCGCCGCAGCGACGCCGTCGTGTCCACGCTCGAGCAACCGCAGCTTGTCTGTTTGAAAGGACTGCACCCCGAGGCTGATTCGGTTCACTCCGTGACTCGCGAGCAAAAGCAGCTTTTCGCGGGTGATGTCTTCCGGGTTCGCTTCGACGCTCACCTCGCACGAGTCATCCCAGCGAAATCGCGACTTGAGCATGACGAGCAATCGCTCGAGTTGTTCCAGCGACAGATGCGTTGGTGTCCCGCCGCCCATGAACACGGTTCGCACAAACGGCCAGTCGAGCGTCGCGAGTTCACGATCGATTGCCATGATCACGCGATCGATCAAATCATCGCGATCGGCAATCACGCTGAAGTTGCAGTAGCCACATCGATGTCGGCAGAAAGGAATGTGAACATACGCCGATTCAGGCGACGGACCTTTGAAATCCGCATGGGTGGCGGCAATTGTCACGATACTAAAGCCATAGCTTCAAGCGACCGCCGAGCATCTCGGGCAATGCCTTCGCGACGAACCGCTTCGCTTGAGCGTCGCTGTACCGGGTGCTCAAATGACCGCCGATGATCAATTCATTCTCGAAGCGATCGCGCCGATCGCGGTAATCGTCGATGTGCATGTGACCGTGCTTGTGGATTTTATCCTTGCGATGTTCGGGGGCGAGGAACGTCACCTCCGTGATCAACACTCGGCACTTGTACATGTCGGGGTTTAAATCCAATCCCGGTGGCGAGGTGTCGCCGGTGTAGCCGATCACCGGCACCCGCGTTTCGGTGGTGACTTCCGTTCCACCCAATCGCAGATCACGGATCTCATTGCCGCCGAGTCCGACAAACTCGTCACGAAGCTTGAGACGTTTTTGGTACATGATGAAGCCGACCGATTCGATCGTGTGTCGCGTCGGAACACAGACGACTGAGTATTCGCGGCCGAGCGGGATCTCGTCACCGGCGAGAACGCCGACGAGTTCGCACGGCATCGAGCCGCGATCGAGACTCGCAAACATTTGCAACATCTTCCACGACGCGTCGACGGCGGAGTCGGGCATGTAGATGACCGGCGGATCCATCTTCATCATTCGCCGTCGAGATACGAACGCGGGCAACGCCGCGATGTGATCAAGGTGTGCATGCGAGATAAAAAGCGTCGGTGTGCCCATGAAGTCCCACGGCTGGACGCCGACGTCGAACAGCACCTTCAATTCGTTGACGCGCCAGCATGTCTGGACCGCAGCCCGCGAGTAACCTTCGATGGTCAACCCATCATGAGTGTGCGAAAGGATGGGGACGTTATCGACCATGAAACCAAAATTCTTCTACGGATCGCGAGCGGATTTGGAAGGAAACGGGGCTGGATCGCCGCCGCCCGATGGTAACAGTCCGGGCAAACGACACGAAGACGCCAAGTCATCAGTTTCGTGGACACTGGCGGGCTGACCGTCGTAAAACTTAGTGGCGTCGCCTCTAACGAGGCTGAATGGGCAAGTTGCTCGCCGCGAGCTGATCCGCACC
>JBBSJZ010000437.1:0-5429 GCA_038256795.1 Pirellulales bacterium
GTTTCGGATCGTCGGCTACTTGCCAGACTTTTCGAGCTGTTGGGCGTTCACTCGATCGACCGTGCTGACGCTGGCGACCGCGAACCAAGCAGCCTTCGTTTCGGGTGACCAAACCTTGACCATGACTGGCTTGCCGTCGAAGTGCGTCTCGGTCAGGTCTTGGTCGCGAGTCGTGCGAACAACCACTGAATCGAAGCAAAGAACGTTGCCGACTTTGCCGGTGAAGCAACCGAAGCCCATCAGCGGCAATCCGTTGGCGAAGTGGCAAGTCAACTCGATGCCATCGCGGAAGAAATAAACTCGTGGGCGTGGGCGGGTGGCGTTCATGTTTTCGGTCCTGTGCGGGAAGGTGAATCAAACTCAACTCCCCAATGATATCGACGCACGGTAACTGTGTCAACACGATAACTGTGTGAATTGTGAGGATGTTTTAGAGTGTTTTCTAGAGCGGCTTCGCTTCATCAAATCCGGCGAGAAACAACGCAAATCTGCTATAATGGTTGTAGATCGACCCGCACGTTTTTGAAGGTTGGAGCAAAGCCAGTGGCACAAAACTCGAGTTTTATTCCTTCCAAGATTCCGCCCAAGGTAACCGACTGGCAGAACACTCCCGATCCAGGGCCGGAATGGGACGAGGACGATCCCGACGACGATTTGCTGGAAGTGACAGACCCGTACATCGTGAAGGTACTGGGATTCGATCCGTTGGATATGCCGGACGAATAGCACTATCACCACTGACGATCCGGTGGCTTATGTGTTGTCGCTGAACCTTCACCGTCGTCACTTGAACCCTGGCGAGAAAGCGATGTCCGCTGCGAAGGCGAAAGTAGTCTACGACAAGTTGGCGAAGGAACGACAACAGCTTGATAACGCGAGTAAGGAAAAATTACCTGACTCGCAAAAAGGCCAGTCCCGCGACAAAGCTGGTGCTGCGTTCGGTGTTTCCGGCAAAACAGTCGACTACGGCACGAAGGTCAACAACGACGGAACGCCGGAACTCAAGAAAGCAGTCACTAGCGGCATTCGATATCAACGACTCAGATTCCAACATCCGGCGGCTCATCGGCGCCCGCTTGAATCGCCAGCACGTAGGACATTCGCAACGCGTCCGCTGTGCCCTTCAAGTTCGTTTCGTCATGTGGACGGACCAAGCAGCCAGCCAGTTCCCTGCCGCTTGCTGTGCCGCCCACCGAGTCCATCACGAACACTTCGCCATACTGGCTGGCAATCGCCTCCATGATCGGCAACGTCGCCTCGTCGCGGTCATCGGCAAGCAAGATCACTCCCAGGGTGTAAATCGGTGCGATGTGAATATCCACCTTGGCGGGAATGACGGCGATGGCTTCGAGCATCGAGCGAAGTGTTTCGGCGTCGGTCATGACTCACCTTCCTGGCTGGTTGAACAAAAGCGGGCTTAGCCGATGGGGCGACCGACCAAGCCCGCTGGATGCCACTTGCAGCATGACGCTGGAAAGAGGCAAACCGGATTGTACACGATTAGCTGTATCGATCTTTGACCTCCATCGCGTCGAGCGACTTGGCAAGATCTTTCAAGCGTTGACTTGCCGACTTCAAGTGCTCGACACCGATGCCACGTTGGCGAGGCGGCGGAATCACGATCGTTTTCGGTTCGGTGGTTCGAGCAAGCATGTACTCGTCGATCCACTCACGGCGGAAACGGTATTGGCCATTCATCCCGGTGCGAGCGTGCCGGAGCAGTTTCCGAGTGCAGAGGCGGCGGATCGTCTGTGGCGAATAGCCGCTGTACCTTGCCGCTTGTTCCGCGTTCATCCAGCCATCGAACGGCCCCGGCTCGTCGGCGTTGTCTGAATCGCTCGTCGTCATCGATCATCACCACGAAACGACGATGCCGACTCAGACATTCGCTGGACGATCACCGACCTAATCGACGCATCCCGCCAGCGATATCGTGAAGGATCGCGACTCATCCCGCCGGAGCACTGGCCAACACGATCCACGATCCCCAACCGTTGGAGCAACTGGCAATCACGATCGATGGTCCGCTGGCTGAATTGCCGACCAATGATGTCGCGAACATCGCTAGCCAGTTCGCCCGCCGTGGCACCGCGACGAAGCGGAGACAACAATTCCGCGACCAACAACACACGTTCTAACTGTGCCAAGCGATCGACCGGCGGGGGTGCGAATTCGTCACGCTTCCGACTGCCAGTGGTTCGTGGCTCGCTGGTCGTCGAGTTCGTTGTGAGCGACTGATTTACTTCCCTGGCTGGCTCATCGACGTTTCCGGCCACGACCGTAACGGGCAACGACTTTACCGGCATCGGCTTCACGGGCGTGGCTCGCTTCGGTCGATAATCTGCTTCCCAAATCCTGAACGCTTCGTCGCGATCGTCGGAAAGCCGGATCGTCTTGGTTCTTCCGTTGGGTGCAGGCTGGCGAAGGAACCAGGCTTCGCGGGCGGTCCAGAAAAATGGGTGTCTCATGATGCCAGCCTCCGTAATCGCAGGTCTGCGGCAAAGACGCAAAGTCTTGCCGTATCGAAATCGATCTCACTGATTTGGCGAGTGAACTTTTGCAGCAATCGGCGATCACTCAATGTCGCATCGAATCCCGGTCCGTAAATCTTGCTTGGTCGCCTTTCGTTCTGTTCGTACAAGCCAACTCGAACTTCGCCGCTGGATCGGAATTCGACGCTTGAACCGAGGCAGAACTTTACTCGCTTGCCAGTCCCGGTATCGACCGCTCGCAACTGCCAACGACTCAGCAACCGAAACGGATGCTTCAAGAACTTCGAGAGTGCCAGCGGCTTTTCGTACAAGTCGCGAACACTTTCCACCGACAACGAACGTTTGCGGAATCCGCATCGTCGCCAGTAGCGAACGTCATCAACGTTCGGCAACGTCAATACAACTGCGTCACCGACCGAGGGCATCGTCAACATGGTGTCTCAAGCCTTTCTGCCAGCGGGTGAATCGCCAGCGAACGATAAGTCGCGTCACACGTTTCGAAAGCAGGCTACTACACCTGCCCAAACGATCTTCGCTCCCCTGCCAATGCAGGATCGATGCTCGGAGTTCGTTTGACGTATGACGCGACTTGTCATCTTCGTAAGTCAAGAATGTAGTAATTGGCTTTCGTCACCCACGGCTGGAAGAATTGCCGTCGAGTCAAGTCGCTTTGAGTTTCGAAGCTCGAAGCGGCAGCCGGACTTTTTCCAAAGGTTGCGATTGAACGCGATCGCGTCAAGGCTCAACGCTAGAAATCTTTTTCGTTTTCGCTTCGCTGGCGTGTTCGCTGGCTAAGAACGCGAATTTGCTTCCAGCTTGTCCAGCGACGACTTCACGTCACCCATATCCTCAGCGATGCGGAAGAACACAATCACGAATTCGAGAAGCAGTCGAAGAATCAATAACCACGAAAGCACCGATGCTACGAACGCAATGTACCCCATGGCATGTGCAGCTCCGCTATTCCAAGCCTTGGAAATCCAACTCGATGTCGTCGATCGCGGTTGTTGCAGCCGGGGCGGCGTATAGTCTCCTCCATTGAAGCCGGGCGTGTATTGTGTCGGCGATGATTCGAGCAGCGGGGAGACGACCATCGCGAAGGAACCAACCCCCAGAATTAAGATCCCGGTAACGACGCAAATCATCCATTGAATCCTGACGATCCAAGGCGTGATGAAGTATCGAAACCGAAAATCGAAAATCGCAAAAAAAGCTGAAGTGAGGTTCTTTGGAACCTTCATGCTCTGCCGACTACTTCTTGGCTCAACTACGGCTGGAGCCTCTGAACGAATGAAAACCGATGGCTCTGGCCTGATTTCAGGAGCCTGATCGGGCAGTGCCGGAGGCGAGATGGGCTGGAGGTTCGTCGGCATCGCCTTGCTGATTGCAGAAACTCGAGTCGCGAGTACCCACGTACCTCGGGTGTGCTTTTCATGTCGCACCTCTGTGTCTTCGGCGATGTCGCCTCGGCGGGCAGCATCGACCAACGTAGCCAACTCAAATGGACCGTGTTCAACCTGGTCCCGATGCCGCAAATACCAATCCTGACCGCCGTTGCTCATTCTGGCTCCTTCGATGGTGCTCTGGTTGTTGAAAGTCGTAGTCGACAAGACTTGATCCTTGACCGCAAGCCACGCAGTGCCCGAAGGATACTGGGCACGATCCGGAAGCGGCGTCCGACTTGTTGTGAACTCGGGCCAAAGAAAACCTCGTCGGCAATCGTATCGTCGGCTGGCAGCAACTTGACGGCACTTTGATCAATGATCCGAGCGATGGAGGCTCGCATTAGTTGAACGCCGTCCAGGGCATCATCGGCCCCTTTCAGCAATGCACCGAATTCAGGAATCTTTGAATAGGCATCGAACGTCGAATGGATTTCGGATTTCAGCTCTCGACAGCTATCGTCGTGCAGCTTAATGATCTCCGCATAATTCTCGAGGAACTCGAGGGCTTCATAGTATGTCGCATTTCCGTTGATCATGGGAATGGCTTCCAGAAAACTTGCCAGTGATCTCGATTCGGAAGGATTTGCTGGTTACCGAAAGCCGGTTTTCTGCCATCAAACTTACCGTCACTGACGTCATGCAAGAACGTTCTCCATGCTGCGTCGGCAGGTGTCTGTGGTGTTTTGATGCCGACGAGTTCAAGTATCTTCTCGATTGCCCAGACGATGTATTCAATCGCAGTCAAAACAGTTCCGATGGCCGAGATCAGTAAGTTCGCCATCCGCAGAAGCGGCTGCAACAGTGCTAGTGCAACGTTGGCGATCTTTGTCAGCAAGTCAACCGCTTGAATCAAGAGTCCAGTGATCGGCGTTGTAACCTGCGAGATGTTGTCTTTCAGCTCGCTTTGCGATTCATTCAATCCCGACAATGGACCCTCGAGTTGTCTGCCCTCGCGGATGTTTCGCTGAACATCTTTCACGTCCGATTGTGCGTAGCTTGCGGCGATCTTGCCGTTGTAGTTCTCGTAGCCGCGATTCAAAGCGAGAATGCCAGTGTTGAGCAGCTCCAGACTCTTGACCATTGCAAAGCCGCTGACCACCGTTTTACCGATCCAGCCGGTAAACTCGATCAGCTTTTCGGTTCCGTCCTTGAGCTTGTCTTTCCACTTCGACACCTCGCCGACTGACTCATCGCCGCCAGAATCGCCGGGGTTCGGTGGATTGCCACTGGATGGTGGATCACCGCCAGGAGGTAGACCACCGCCTCCGCCGAAATAGTCGCCCGTCCCCGCTCGAAGACTGCCGCGAGCCGATTGTTTCTCGGCTGCTGTTACGGCGTGACCGCTGGCGTGCTGTGCGGCTTGCTGAATCGTTCTGGATGCCCTGCCGCCTTTGGCGAGCTTCGCGGTGTCGCCGATGTAGGGCACCATCGAGACGGCACTGATAGCGGCGTTTTGAAGGTGCTCGCTCCTTCGCTGCGGGTCCGTGATGAA
>JBBSJZ010000438.1:0-5424 GCA_038256795.1 Pirellulales bacterium
TGGCACTGTGACCTTGGGTTTGGGCGTTCGTGCCCAGCTTTGATCATTGACCATCCGCACTTCAAGTTCACGGACACTGGTGATGTATTCATCGAGTTTGTCGCGGTCTTCGCTGCCGAGGTTTGATCGCAAAGTCTTGGCCTGCGCCGAGATATCATCGAGGATGCTGCGGCCATCTTCTAACCGCCGCATCTGGTCCTGTACCTCAACGGTTTCGCCTTCAAGGAACAACTGCGCGAATACCTTCGAGGGTGAATTGTCGGCTGGAATTAGTGCTCCGGTGCGCGTCCAAGAAAGACCGCCGGCTCCTTCACCGCTCAATACGAGGCTTGGGAAACGTGTCTGCGCGCCCAGTTGCTCGGCGGCGAGCTGATCGAGCGAGATAGCATTGCGAAAGCCTGGCCGGCCAGCGCCTGGAACTCCGGTGAGAAAACTTGCCGATGCCTGATGCGCAAAGCTGGAGCCCATGCCGGCGTGCTCCAGCCCAGAGATCACGGTCATGTCATCGCGGTAGTCTTTAAGCATCTCCAGATAAGGCGACAGCGAATAGTCTTTACCGGTCTCTTTTGGAAAAAAATGTTCAGGGTGCAGCCCCAGTGGCGTGCAGATACAGACCATGCGTCGTGGCGGCTGAGTTGCTCCTGCGGCCGGTCGCTGCGGATCCGTTGCGAGGGCTTCGAGCCATGGCAGCGCGAGCGAGATGCCTGTTGAGCGGAGAAAAGTTCGACGTGGTAAAGTCATCGTGCGATAGCGGTTTATTTGGTTTGAAACAAAGGACTCTGGACAATCTCGTGGATCAAGGAACGGAAGCCGTGGCCTTGTTCACTTACGCGATTAACGATCGCGTCAATCTGGGAACGATCGAGCGGAGTCGCTGCGGCACCGGTGGCATAAGCGAGCAGCTTTTCGGCGAGATTGCGAGTCAGTTGATCTTTGTCTTCAAGCATCAGCTTCTTGTAGTCGTCGATGTTTTCAAACCGACGGCCATCGGGTAGCACATCGGCTGGATCGACAGCGGGACCGGAACGAACCCGACGCCCCTGGCTGTCACGCTCGCCATCGTTCGCCAGGCTGCGATAGTTTTCACGCCAGCCGCCGACGACATCAAAACTCTCCAGAGCGAAGCCCGGAGGATCAATCTCCCGGTGGCAACTCGAGCAGCTCTCGACTTGACGATGCTTGGCCAGTTGCTCGCGAATCGTCGTGGCACCGCGGATATCCGGCTCGATGGCACCGATGTCAGGCGGTGGCTTGGCCGGAGGTGTGCCGAGGATGCGTTCCAGCACCCAAGCACCGCGGATCACCGGTGAGGTGGTGGTGCCATTGGCAGTCACTTTCAGCACACTGCCCATCGTGAGCACACCGCCACGATGACTATCCGCAGGCAACGGTACGCGCCGCATCTCGGTACCCAGCACGTCCGGGATGCCGTAGTGCCGCGCCAGCCGCTCATTGAGAAAGGTAAAATCGGACGAGACGAAATGTGTTAGCGGCAGGTCCTGCGTCAGCACTTCATCAAAGAACAGTGTGGTCTCCTTCAACATCGCCATTTTGAGGCTGTCATCATATTCAGGGTAGAGCGTTCGATCCGGAACCGTGGCATCGATGGCACGCAAGCTCAGCCACTGGCCCGTGAACTGCGTGTTGAAGGCCTTCGCTTTCGGGTCTTGCAAAAGTCGCTCCACTTGCTGACGCAGCGCCTCGGGCTCGTGCAGCTTATTTTCACTTGCCAACTGAACCAGCGCCGCATCCGGCATGGAACTCCATAGAAAGTAAGACAGCCGACTGGCGAGTGCGAAGTCGTCGAGCCGAGGCAAATCGCCTTTCTCTTGGAGGAATAGAAAGCTCGGTGATACGAGTACCGCTTTCAGCCCGACTCGCACCGCTTGCTCAAACGTATAACCACTGTCCATGCGAGTCGTCACACGAGTCAGGAAGGGCTGTATCTCTGCATCGGTGACCGGGCGTCGAAAGGCTCGACCTGCGAATTCACGCAAGATGCGTTCGGCATCGACCAGCGGTTGATCGGAGACGACCTCACGCCGGTCTGGGTTCTTCGTCGTGGGCATCTTCTCCTGATTCAGCTCACCAAAGATGGCCTTGTGACTCGGCGGCGGCCAGGACTCTAGTAACGGGCCCTCGGCATCCACCCATTGCACCACCAAGCCTGGGCCGGTGTATTTATCCGCGCCAATTTTTTCCACCATGGGCGGCAATGCAGGCAGGTCGTCAGCGATGATGCGGATACGGTTCTCAGGCTCCAACTGCTCAGTGAACTCGATGACCGTTGGCGTATCCGCTGGCACAGAATAGTAGTCGAGGATGCGTTCTTCCGTGACTTCCTTGAGCGTGCCTGCGGTGACGTGAAAGTTCACGGGTTTGCCTTGACTCTGGTAGGCATAGGCGGAGATGCGGAAGCGATACTTGCCACGAAATGGGCTGCGAAAGTTCCACATCGTCACACGGATGTTGGCCGACTCCCAGGCGGCAAAAATCGCAACACCATCATCAATGTGGCGATAGACACTGCCGGTGGACTTGACGGTGCCTTCCTGTTTGATGTCGAAGCGTTTTTTGATTTGCCAAGGCTTCGATTCATTCGCAATGGCCTCATCCAGCACACGATCCGCTGCATCCAGGTAGCTGCGCATTAGGTAGGAGGAAGTATGCAGCGCCTCGGCGTTATTGTCGAAGCCGCTGACCGACGTGTCATGAGGCAGCAGGTCCGCCAGATCCACTTCGACACCGAGTAAGTCACGCACCGTATTGGCATACTCTGCACGGTTCAGCCGCCGCATCACCACGCGCCCCTGCATCGCACGATGCTCCGCTTCCGCCTTCGCTGCACCCTGGCTGATCCAGTCGATCACAGACTTCAGTTGATCGCTTGGCGGCCGCGGTTTGTCCTCGGGAGGCATCTGCCCGGATTGAAGTTGATCCAACACGGCCAGCCACTGCACGCGCACTTGCTTGTCGGAAAACGTTGCCGTGAGAGTCTTCGAGTCGAAATCGCCCTTCGGGTTCGTGCCCGAATGGCATGTCTCACATTGCTGCTGAAAGAAGTCACGATGTCCCGCCAATGTTTCATCTGCATTCAGCGGCGTGCCAATAAAAAGTGCCAGCAGGATAACCGTTTGGCCGATAGCGCTGCCGGTGATTTGTTGATTCATCATGGCTATCCTGGACTGCGACATGGAGCCCTAGAGTTTGACCGACAGAGAACGTTGGAGCAACCGAATTCGTTTTCGTTTGGGATGAGTTTTTTGATTGCGATCACCCTGGGCGCGATAGATTTGAAAATCGCAGACGGGTACCTTTTACTTGGCTTTTCGTTTCAAGATCAGGGCGGTAGCGGATCACCGTTTTAGCGGAATCCGTTAACCAGTCGTGGTCCGTAAATCGGCAGTGACTGACCTGCCTCGTAGGCGCCGATGTCGGGTGGCTCAGAGGTGAGTTGATCGTTTACATTCGGGATTTCACTTGCCGCGTCGACAGCGACGCTGTTTGGTCTCTGGCGGAGATCGGGAGCGGCGTACAGAACCGAGGGATCGTCTGGGAACAGCGGTAACGCGAAAACATCCAGGTCCACTTGAACGCAGTGCGGATCAAATGTGTTTTTCGTTATGTCGTTGAACGTGAGTGAACGAATCTTACCTTCAAAGGACAATCCGTGAGTTCCAAATGCGTTGTGGTCGAAGACGACGTGGTCACCGAATAGCTGAACATCGACAGCGCGACCGCTACCGGAGTAATAGCCACCTAACTTGGCGCCGCTCAGTTTGCCGCCGACGAAGAGGTTGTTGGCAATGAACGCGTGGTCGAATGGCTCGCTGGTATAATTGCCGAAGCCATCACCAGCTTTGACCACGGTGTTGTGCAGAATCACATCGCCGCTACTGTGTCGGTGCAGCTTGAAGGCTTTGTAGGTGAGATTGAACATGACGTTGCGAATGAAATAGTTTGGCCCGCCCAGTCTCGGTTGCGAACTGATGCCGACAAAGCAGTTTGTAATGCGGTTGCGCATGATGCGGCAATTACTGAGAGCGAAATCCGCCTCGATGCCGTCATCGAGTCCTGCACTAATATCATTGTTGAGCCAGTCGTTGCACATCTGAGTCACGGCTTCGCCGTCTTCAATGTGGGAAAGGCAATCACGGAACCCAGTGACGCGATTGTTGCAAATCACGTTGCCGCTGCCGGTGATCTGAATTCCCTCTCCTTCGTTGTCGCCATCGGCACCCATGATGGCCGGATCCCATGGGTGAATGCCGGTGATGATATTATCGGCGATGTAGCCGTTGAACATGCCCGGCTTGTACGCCTTGATACCCAATGAGCCTTGATCTCGCAGCGCATCACGGCACAGTTCTCAGTGCCGTTGAGTCGCACTGGGCCGTTCACGGTGACTCCTTCGAGATAGACCCACTTCCGATCCGAAAGTCCCACTTCATCGAAAACTGCCTTTCCGGTTGTTGAACGAAAGACAATGGGACGACCTGGCTCGCCATCCCGATTGAAGCGTACCGCGCCGTAGTCACCGTCTTTGAGCTCTACCACGTCTCCTGGTTGTGCTGCATTCAAATCTCTGGGGCCCGCGAGCTTGATCGGCGCGTCTTTGGTCGCCGCAGGTACTGGTCGCGTGCGCACGGTTACGATTCGCGTCGCATCGCCGCCATCGGGATCATGCAGATTCAGTTGAATTTCGTAGTCTGTGTCGGGTTCAAGATCGAAGACGCTGCCGCTGAAACGATTCGTCCAGTTGATGATGGGAGAAGTGTTCCGGCTTGAACCGGCCGGGACGCGCCGAAGTGGCATGGCAGCACGCCATTCCCGAGTGCCCTTCACGCGGTAACCAACATCGCAAATCGCATCGAGATCGTCGTCCCCTTCGATCTGCCATTCAACGGCGAGGTTGGTGATGGTGGGGTAGGGTGTGGTTACATCGCCAACTTCGAGCGAATCTTCAGCGTTTAAATTCACTGCGCAGATCAAAGCCAATACAATCATGATCAGGTCAGTGCATCTCATCAGATCCATTCTCCGCAAATTTTCTTAAACGATAATTGAAGCTTGCGAACATTCCGCTGAATTCCATTTTCCCAAGCCAAAGCATATTGTACCGACCGCTGACGTTACCGAGGACCTCGCTCGCTGCATTCGCCATTGAAGAGACAATTTAATGGACGCTTTTGTTGTCGGCTTTTGCTACCCGTACTCAGAAAACATCCCCAGGAAATTTGATATGCGATCACTTCTGATAGCATGCATGTTCGTTTTCGTGCTTAACTTCGCCGTTGACGTCGAGGCGGTGGAGCGACGTATCCCCTTGCTGAACGTTAGCACGGGACAGTTGCCCAACGACACCGCTCTGGAGAGACAGACCAAGCTAACGATCGAAGAGGCTCCGAATGATCTCGGCGGCAA
>JBBSJZ010000439.1:0-5413 GCA_038256795.1 Pirellulales bacterium
AGGTGTCATGATTTGTGGCCGCTTCACTGCTGTGAGCCGCCATCTTGACGACGGACCGCGGGGCCGGGACTGTGCTCGGCTGCGGACTCGGGTGCGAGGGTGACTTCCGCTTTGGCTTTCCAATTTCGATCGGGGTGCAGTGCATGCACCGATGGCCCGAGCAAATCGGTGAGCTCGACTTCGCTCAGCTCTTCTCGTTCCAAGAGTGCTCGCGTGATCACTTCCAGTTCGCTGCGGTGCTCGCGGAGCAACTGCTCCGCTTTCTGATCCGCTTCGAGTAGGATTCTCGCGACCTCTTCGTCGATCAACTCTTGCGTATGCTCGCTAAATTGACGCTGTTGATGAATTTCACGGCCGAGGAACGGATCCTCATCGCTCGTTTTGTAGCTGACGGGACCGATCTTGGCTGACATGCCCCAGTGGGTGACCATCCGCCGGGCCAGACTAGTGGCTCGTTCGAGGTCATTTTCGGCGCCGACACAGGTTTCGCTGTAGACGATTTTCTCAGCCGCGCGACCGCCCAGCAAGACGATCAACTGGTGTTCGAGCTCGTTCTTGCTAATGCTCAAACGATCTTCACTGGGGACATACTGGGTCGCACCGAGTGCACGACCGCGCGGGATGATCGTGACCTTGTGAACGACATAGGCGCCTTCAAGATGCCAAGCGGTGAGTGTATGACCGGCTTCGTGATAGGCGGTTTTTTCCTTCTCGCTTTCCTGCAACACTTCTTCGCGTTTCGCGCCCATGAGGATTTTGTCGCGGGCATAATCGAAGTCGTCCATCTCGACCATCTTGTGGTCTTGGCGGGCGGCCCAAAGTGCGGCTTCATTGACCATGTTGCGGATGTCGGCGCCGGTCAGGCCGACGGTGCCAGCGGCGAGACGCTTGAGGTCGACATCATCGGCGAGTGGTACATCGCGAACATGGACTTTGAAGATCTCTTCGCGGCCCTTCATGGTCGGACGACCGACGGTGATGTGACGATCGAAACGTCCCGGACGCAGTAACGCCGGATCGAGCACGTCGGGTCGGTTCGTCGCCGCAACCACAATCACAGTTTGATTGGGGCTGAACCCATCCATCTCGCCGAGGATTTGATTGAGCGTTTGCTCGCGTTCATCGTGACCCCCTCCGAGGCCGGCACCACGCTGGCGACCGACCGCGTCGATTTCGTCGATGAAGATGATCGCCGGACTGTGCTCCTTGGCCGTCTTGAACAAGTCGCGCACGCGACTCGCTCCGACACCGACGAACATTTGGATGAATTCGCTTCCATTGACGCTGAAAAAGGGTACATCGGCTTCACCCGCGACGGCTCGCGCGAGCAACGTCTTGCCGGTTCCGGGAGGCCCATTGAGCAACACGCCCCGCGGGACGCGACCGCCGAGTTTTTGGAACCTCTCGGGCGTTTTTAAGTAGTCAACGATTTCCTGCAGGTCCGCCTTCACGCCATCTAGCCCGGCGACATCGTTGAATGTGATGACTTGCTCGTTCGCTTCGTAACGCTTCGCCGGGCTCTTGCTGAACCCGGACAGGAATCCGCCGCCCATCATGTCATTGCGAGTGCGGCGAATCATCATGAACACGAAGCCGAGAATCACCAGCGGAAGGCCGATGAAAATCAACGTGCTCAGAATTTGTTGGGTATTGTCCGCTGCCAAGTTTTCGTAGGGCACGTTGGCTTGGCGAAGCTCTTCCTCGAGCTTGACCACGGAGCCATTGTCGATTGAGCGGTTGAAGTAAAACTCCTTGAGTAACTTGACCGGTTTGCCATCCTTCTCGGTGTTGACGCTACGTCCACCCTCGAGCATCACGGTCGGCGCATCCGGCTGGATCTTGAACGTTCCGAGCACGCGGCGCTCCGCGATGCTGACCGTCTCAATGTTCTGCTTCGCCAATTGCTCATGAAAGAAACTGGCGGGGATCTCGGATCGTTCGATGCCGCGATTGAAGAACATCATCGCGACGACCGCAGCCACAGCCAAGAAAATCAGCAGGGAGCTGTTTCCTCGGCGACCTCGTGATTCTGCACCGGAGTTCGAATCCTCTGGCCTATTATCCATCGATAGCCTTTCGTGGCGGTTTCAAAATACGATCCGCCGATCGGGGTGTTGATTATTGAGCTGGGAGAGCGATGCAAGGATTGTACCGAGCAGGCTCATTTTCGGCTAACCGGCGCCGCACCCGCATTCGTAACCGCCTGGGGTGATCGGAGCCGCTTGCTCAACGAGTCCACTCGTCCCGGACTTGGTGCCCCAATTGTGCGGCGATTTCCAGGTCCACGGCGAGCGAGGCTCGGTCGCAATGGCGAATTTGTGAAATTTGGTCCGCGGTGTACCCGTCGCGAAATAAACGCCATGTCCAATACGCCTGCGTCGCCCGGTCCTGGCTCGGCGGTGCCAAAGTGGCGGTTGTCGCCGGCGAGGGTTGAGCCGAAGCGTCCGCCGCCCCGGATGAAGATTGGCTCGCGGAGGCGATCGCCGAGTACACCAATGGCGGGGGTTGGTCCGTCGGCGGAGTGCTCGGCATGCTCGGTTGTGTTGCCGGGGGTGCGCCGCGGTGCACCAGCGAGAGGATGTCGTCACTAAATTGTGTCACCGTAGCGTTGCCGATGCCGGCGACCGCGGCGAGTTCGGCGGACGTTCGCGGTTGTGCTGCGGCGATCGCGTCGATCGCGGCATTGGTCAGCACTCGGTAGGCCGGTATCCCCAGCGCCGCGGACATCTTGCGACGCCAGCGACGGATGATTTCGATTAGTTCCTGGTCCGCTGCGGACGCCGTCTCCGCTTCGGCATTGTCGGCTTGTTCAATCATCGTTGCGGTCGACATCGCGTCGGCCGAACCGGAACCTGGCGCGACCGGGTCGGACGGTGATTCCAGCCCACGCACGGTCGCGACGAGTCGTTTCGCCAACGTGAATTTGATTTGCACGGATGACGGTAGCGGCTCCGACGCGTGCATGACTTTCTCTCCGAGCGGTGTCAAATCGATCGTCGGCCGTCGGTCGTCAACTTCGCGCTGTTGGACGAGACCGGCTTCGACGAGCGCGTCGAGTATTTCCACGACGTCACTTTGCTTGAGTGCCGAGAGCAGCGCGTAGGTGCTCAAACGATTCAGCTTCCACTGGGTCAGTTTCTTGTTTTTGGAGCCGCACAGCATTTGCGCCACCAGATTTTTGCCAAACCGTCCGTGCATCCGCTTCACGCCACTGAGCGCGATCCGCACACCTCGCGTGAGCAATTCTTGATCGACGTTTTGCGTCGGTACCGACTGGGAGACGATGGCACTGGCAAGACCCGCGACGACCGAAGTGCTGGAGTTCGAAGGGTCGCCGGGGTTCGCATGGCTGTTCGGATCACAGCGATCGCAATTACCACAATCGCTGCTATCGGGGTCCCCAAAGTACTTCAAGATGACTTGTTGGCGACACGTCGCGGTGCGTGCCAGCGAGATGACGGCTTCGAGTTTTTCGAATTCCGCAGCCTTGCGGCGGTCGAGTTCATCGAAGTCGATTTCGAGTTTCTCAAATGGCACGTCACGCTGGGTGACGTGAACGGCGCGGCCCCGAAACGGTGGCACGTAATCGAACGCACGCAGCTTCGTCAGCTCGCGCAACGTCCGCGACAATTGCTCGCGATCGACCTTTGCCATCTCAGCCAAGCGATCGGGGCGGACAAACACATCTTCCCCACGTCGCTTGCCGATGACCCTCTCGATCGACTGCATCACGCGGCGACGAATCTTGGCTTCCCTGGGCAAGAAATCGAGCATCGTCGCCGCGTCCGAATCGATTCGCACGAGTGCATGATTCGCGTTGCTGTCGAGTCGACGCAGCACATTGGCTTTGGCGAGTAGCGTTTCGGACGTCCCAACCGCCTCGCTACCGTCCTTGACCTTGATCGCGTCGCGAACTTGCTCGAGCGTCAATTCGATCGGGTCTTCCGGACGAGAAAGCAGGAATTCGTAAACCTTCCGCACGGTGTCTTGGGAGGGATAGCGGCTCTCGATAAAGAACTCTTGGATATACCGATCGCTGTACGAGAACATCAGCAAGCAATCGCTCATCTTGCCGTCCCGACCCGCCCGCCCCGCTTCCTGGTAGTACGCTTCGAGGCTGCCGGGCATGTTGTAGTGGATGACGAAGCGAATGTCAGACTTGTCGATGCCCATTCCGAAGGCGTTGGTCGCGACGATGGCGGACAAGTCACCGCCCATGAATGCTTCCTGGACCCGGTGACGCGAGTGACCGTCGAGCCCAGCGTGGTAAACGCCGATTTGACGCTGGGTCAGGTGCGCCAGCCTCTCGGCGATCTCTTCGCATCGTTTGCGGGTCGCGGCATAGATGATGCCCGCACCGTTTTGGTGCTGGAGATAATCGTTGATGTGATTGTCTTTTTCTTGGTCCGTTTTGCAGTGCGTGACACGGAACCGTAGGTTCGTTCGCGCGAATCCGGTAACGAAATGCTTGGCTGTTTGCAGCCCCAGTAACTCCGTGATGTCTTCGCGTACCGTCGGCGTCGCGGTCGCGGTGAGGGCGATGGTTTGGACGTTATTGAGATACCGCTTGCGAAAGTGCCCGAGGCGGGCGTAATCCGGCCGGAAGTCATGACCCCATTCACTGACGCAATGTGCTTCGTCGACCGCGAGCAGCGAAATGTTGGCTCGAGCAACCGATTCGAGAAAGCGGCTGTTGCGAAGACGCTCGGGGGCGACGTAGATCAAATCGATGGTGCCGCGCGACAGTTCGTCCATGACCGCGCCCTGCTCGCTCGCGGAGAGACTGCTGTTGATCAACCGCGCCGAGATACCCAGCCGCGACATCGTGTCGACTTGGTCCTTCATCAGCGCAATGAGCGGTGAGACGACGATCGTTGTGCCCGCGCGGGCCAGACTCGGTAATTGGTAGCACAAACTCTTGCCGCCCCCCGTGGGCATCACGCACATCACGTCCATGCCCGCATCGACGGCTTGCACGACATCTTCTTGCCCAGGCCGAAAATGGTTCAAGCCGAACCGTGGCAGCAGGTCCCGCAGCCTCTGGGTTGGGTTCGTTTCGCTTGCGTCATGGGTCATGGCGGCGATTGTAAACTTTTCCGAAGTAGCTGACGACTGAGCTACCGATGCGTCGGCGACATCAGCCAGCGAAGATGACCTATACTGACGCGATCACCGCGGCGCCGCGTGACAACGATTCGATGCGATCCACTCCCCTGCCATCACCGATGATTTCTATGCGACATTCACATTGGCTCGTCCGATTGATCGGTGGACTCTGCGTTCTGGTTGCCGCGAGCGTCTCCATCGCTGCGGAAAAGAACGTGCTGTTCATCATCACCGACGACGAGAGTCCGACACTCGGCTGCTACGGCGATCCCGTCGCGGCTTCTCCGGCGATCGATTCGATCGCCAA
>JBBSJZ010000440.1:0-5410 GCA_038256795.1 Pirellulales bacterium
AAATCATGGCCGCACAGGCCGCCGTGGCTGAGTCCTCAATGACGACGACGACACCGGCGGTCTGGGCGAGATAGTTAAACACGTCTCGCGCGGGTTTGTTGAGCAGTTTGAGGGTGAACTGGCGTTTGTCAGCGCGTAGCTTGCCGACCGGCGAGCCTCGGTCAGTCTCGGGCGATGCCGATGCCTTCTGCAACGCGTCTCGAAATGCGCGGTGACCGGTGGCCGTTGTCGTCACGAGCATGCCGCCACTGGACTCGGGACGCGACGCCGAATTGGCATCGACCGTGCGCAGGCTTTCCAGGGCGGTCTCGGGCTGGGCAACGTTCACATAGGTCACGGTGATCCCTCGATCCGACGCTTGCATGGGCTCGATCGATCGTCCATCGGCGGATGGCTGTAGTCCGACTTGAGCGAGCACGAGTGCGGCGGCGACGTGGCGATCGATGTTCTGCCACGTGTTTGCGGGCCAGAGATCGTGAGTCATCGGCACCTGTGTCGACCGGCCAAGTGCGGCGGAGAATGCCTCGCTCGGAGTCGTCAGTTCGTCCCAATGCACGGTCACGAGCGTCGTGTCCCGCCGCCGCTGAGCGCCGGAGGCGTTGGCAGCACCGGGACCGGCCAGTCTCAAGAGAACGGTGAGGGCATCGTCAACGCGATCGGCCGGACCGACGAGAACGGTATTGTCCGATAACCCAATCACGCATCCCGATTCAGCCGCGATTTTGGTCAGACACTCATAAACGGATGGGCCGATCGGGCCGGTCGTCACCAGTCTGGAAGGGTCAACGGAGCGATCCACCCACAAGTTGACGGTGGCAGTTTGGGCGACCTTGAGCAGAGATTCGCGAAACGGCGCGGAATCGATTGCCATGGACATGGGAGCCGCGAGCTTGGCCGCAAATTCGCCGCGGACGTCAAAGTTTCCCGTCTCGGCGATAGAAATGGGGGCCAATACCGCGGTCAAAACGAGAGAAATGAGCCACTCGGTTCGAGGTGAAGGTTGTCGCCCCATCATTGTGACCCCCGCTCATTGTGACGTGGATGCCGAGCAACTAAACTCGGGAGCTTGCTAGAAAAAAGTTAGTTCAAGCATACGTCGGATTTTGAAAAGTGTTGACGGTCAGGGAAGATATTTGAGTTTTTTTTGCGGCTGGTTCGCTTGCCCGCCACGGGTCCATGGATAGGATGCACCCGACCGCCGTGGCGAAACTAAACGTGAATCCATTCATCGAAACGGACTCTCATCGTGCCTTCTCCTTTGGTTCGGACCACCCGACTTGCTGCCGCTTACCGACGCTACTTGTCATCGGCGGACTCGCCTCGCTTCGCGTCCGAAGTCGACGAGCACTACAATCGAGCGACATTGGCGTCGTTACTGCGGCGCGGTGACGTCGAAATGCGTCGTGCCGCGGCGTTGTCGCTGGGCATGCTTGGCGGACGCTGCAGCATCGAACCACTCGGTCGAGCCTTGGCGGATCCGGATCGCGGGGTGCGGCTCGCGGCGGATGATTCCTTTCGTGCCCTGCTCGTTCGAGACGCCGCCCCGACACATCATCACCAATTGTTGCAGTTGATGCATCTCAATGACGGTGGCGAGTACGCGGCGGCGCTGGCGCCGACAATGATTCTCATCGACCAATCGCCGCTGTATGCCGAAGCTCATCACCAGCTCGCGATTTGCTGGCATGGACTCGAGCAATTTGGCCAAGCCGAAGCGGCCTACGGTTCATGCTTGTGGCACTGCCGGTTCCACTATCCGGCTTGGCAGGGGCTGGCGAGATGCCGCGTCGCTCAAGAGGATTTTGAAGGTGCGATCAAGGCCCTGGAACGGTGCTTGGAGATCTGTCCGGATCTCGAAACCGCACGGCTGCAAATTCGAGCGATCGTTCGCCGGCTTCGTCAAACGGACGTCTGATTTTGGAGAAGCACTACGACGAATCTTTGGTCGGTTCTCTCGCCTTGATCTTTTCGCTCATCACCTTTGTGATCGCGCTGGGGCCTTGGGCACGTCCCTATCGGTTGTCGAGTATTGCGGCGGTGCATGCACGCTTTGGCAAACTCGCCGCCCGAGGCATTTGGTGTTTCATTGCCATCACTTCGCTCGTGTCCGGGATGGCGATTTTGAATGGCGTTCGTCCAAGTTACGCGATGCCCGCGAAGACGACCGAACAAGTTCGCTAAGAAAAGCGTCGGTGACTTCGTTGTGACAAGCCTCCGCGACTACAAGCTGCCTGGATTTGCATCCTGGGTCGCCTTCTCCATCACTTCGAGTGACGCGTCGTAATAGCGTTCCCACTCGAGTTGGAAGTGCTCCAAAGATTCTTCATCCGCGAAGAAGAACAACCGATTGTTGATTCGCGTGCCGTGAGTCCGCTTGCCGGGAACGATCACGCGTTCCTCAAAGAAACGGACGACATCGATTTCATTGAGCACGGGGGTGTACGGTTCGGGATTTGCCAAGAACGTTTGCATCGCGGCTTGATTGGCGAACAAATACAGTTTTCCGAGGTGGACCACGCCGAATTCCGGCTTACCTTCTTCCCAGCGAACTTCGTCGGCAATGGTCACGGCACAGTAACCTTCGATCGCCAATTCGGGTTGAGTCGATGCGGTCGCCTTCGAGTTGCCGGGTGCTGCGGGTTGCTGCATCAAGGGATTGGCAACAATCGCGGCTTTGGACGGCGCGACCTCAGCCTGGGCGGGTGCTCCGAACGACATGCCTTCCGTGCGGACGCCAGCGAGTTGGCCGGTGGCGCCACCGGAGAAGCCCACAGGCATTGTGAAACTATTCGCGGTCGATGCGGATACGGCAGCCGGGGCGACTTCGCCCCCAGGTGTCGCGGGTGCGTTCGCGGCGACGGACTGGGCTGGCGGTGCAGCGGTCGGCGGTCCGGGGTTCTGAGCCGCAGCGGCCATCGCGGCCGCTTGAGGCTGGGCGAGCGATTGAGTGGATTGGACCAAGGCCGAGATGAATTCGCCGGGAACTTGCTTGCTGGTGCCGTGGGCGAGCACCTGACCCTGGGGCGTGACCACGACGTCCGTGGGGATGCTCTTCACCTTGAACATTTGGACGAGGTTTTCGTTCTTGCCCGTGTGAACTTTCACGGGGATGAAGCCCTGGCCGATCGCCTGTCCGACCTGAGGATCCTTGAACGCACCGACTTCGAGTTTGTCGCACCAGGGGCAATTGTCACCGTAGAAGTGCAGCAGCAGCGGCTTGCCGCTGGCGGTGGCTTCCGCGTGGGCCTGTTGCAGATCTTCACGCCACGCGATGTCGCCCATGGCGGAGCTGGAAGCGATCGCGACGGCCGCGAGCGAAAGCCATCGGGTGATGGGAGGTGTGAACATCACGAAGATCCTGTGCTGGTTCGGTCGGAGAAAAATTCCGTTCACGAGATGCATCGGTCCTAACGGATCAGCGGCTTGAGCCGTAAGTGCAAATTACAGCGACTTTAACGCCAGCGATATCTGAGCTGGGGCCCCGCCCGCTCTTCTTTTCGACGGGACTTCCACGGATCTTGGCCGACGTTGACGCGTGGGTGCGGCGCAGCGTACCGTCCTGGGCATGTCAACTTCGCGGCGGAATATGGATCGACGGCGGCGGGTACTCTACACGTCTGGGCTGGCGGAAAACGAGGTTTCGACGGCTGCGAGTCGTCGTCATGCGATGTTGTTGCGCGAGGCCCGCAATCCCACGGCGACCTACGGTTCACGCGTGAAACGTCGCATCCGCGGCCGTTGGTTTTCGCTCGTGCCGATTCGTCGCCGAACGCTGGTGTTGGTGGCTGCCGTGATGTGGGGTTCGGTGCTGTGCTTGTGCATCGCCCACCATGCCGCCGTCACTTGGCCTTCGCTGGCAGCAAACTGGGACGTGGCGCGGCCGCTGAGACTCGATGAGCCGACCAGTTTCGGCCGTTGGATCATGACGCTGCTGCTCGCCGCCGGTGCCGGTGTCTCCTTGCTCATTTACCAACTGCGCCGCTACCGCATCGATGACTTCCAAGGTCATTATCGGGTGTGGAGGTTGGTCATCATTTTCTGCGCGATCGCGAGTCTGGATTCGCTCGTTTCCGTCGTCGATTGGTCGGGAGCGATACTCGATTTTGCGATTGGGCGTCGCGCAGCGCTCTCCGGCAACGACTGGATGCGAATACTCGTCGCGCTCGGTGGCACGGTGCTGGCGATGCGATTAGTCGCGGAAGTCCGCCGCTCGCGTTGGTCGCTGGTCACGATGCTCATCGGTTGGTCCCTGCTGGCCATTCCGGTGGCAGCCAAGTGGAACTTTTTCGAGGTGAACTCGCTCACTCGGTGGACGCTCGTGACGACCGCGCCGTTGCTGGCAATCACGACTTTGTTTCTATCGTTGGTCGGATACTTGCGGCTGCTTTACCGCGAAGTCCGTCAAGTCGAGGACGCCGATTCGATGATCCTGAGATTCCAAAATTTCCGCGAGCGGATGTTCCCCAGGGAAGCGGCGGATGCGGAAGAACCCGCAGCTCAGGTCGCGGTCAACTCGGACGCGCAGCAACAGGGTCGTTGGCTCGGTGGATGGTTCAGCCGCCGTGAAAAGTCGCCCGCCGAAGCCGAACCGGCGGGGCCGACGCGCGCCGAACGACGGACCGCTGAACGTGAGAAGCGAGCCTTTGAGAAAGCGGAGCGCGATGCGAAGATCGCCGCCGAGCGAGCTGATAAAGCTGCGGCCGTCGAAGCGGCGAAACAAGCGAAACCGAGCAAGGCTGCGGCGTCATCCGGAGCGGACACATCGACGGGAGACTCGACCCCGCCCCGACGTGGTTGGTTCAGACAACGCGCGGCGGCCATCGCGGTTGCTGCTGGCACGGAAGAGATGCCGGCACCCACGGCGAAGCGCGAGACCGAGTCGGAAGCCGCATCGGCTGAGCCAGCCAAACGCGCGGGATTGGGTGGATGGTTTGGCAAGCGAAAAGCAACCGAGGGTGATGATGCCCTGGTGACGGAGATACTTACGACGGCGCCGTCCGCTTCGCGCGGTGGCGGATCACCGCATCATGATGATCCCGAAAGTGAAGGTGATGGCGATGACGATGCGGATTACTCGGGCATGAGTAAAGCGGAACGTCGGCGGATGCGGAAGCTGCAACGTCGGGGTGGCAACGCCGCGTAGTGAATCGCCTGAGCGGACATAGCATTTGTCCGCTGAGACGTTTCCGCTATTCTGTTCGGGCTCGTACCCAAGTCCCTCGTTGCCCGATGAAGTCCATGATCCGTACACGTTTTGCGCCCAGCCCCACCGGTTATTTGCACATCGGTGGCGTGCGAACGGCCCTCTTCAATTGGTTGTTGGCTCGGCAATCGGGTGGCCATTTCGTTCTCAGGATCGACGACACCGACGCTGGACGAAACGTCAACGAAGCGATCGCGCCGATCCTCA
>JBBSJZ010000441.1:0-5409 GCA_038256795.1 Pirellulales bacterium
TCACCGATGGATATGATCGATTCCATCGCGCTGCGACGGACATCAAGTACCTCGTCTTTTAGAAGCAACATTAGATGCGGAAGATCACACTTAGACCGTTGAGTACGCGAGCCGAGGATCGATGCAGCTTCCTGACGCACCTTCGATTCACTGTTGCGCAATGCATGATGTAATTGAGGATCACAGCCCTGCATTTGAGATAGTGCATTGAGGGAGCTTAAACGCTCTTCAAGACGACCATCGTCCATTTTATGAAGAAGATATGGCTTGATCGCTTCGCCCATCTTGATTAACGCCGTTACTAGCGTTTGCTGATTCGGTGATATTTCGAACAAATCAGCTAGAAAAGGTACTGTTGGTGCAGCAGTGGCCCCGATTTCGCCAAGTGCCCAGACAACAGCTCCACGCACATTCGTTCCATCTGCTTGTTCTTTTGTAGAGTCGCCAATTGCGACCAGAGAAACACTCTCTGAATGAAACGCCTCAATAAGTTGTGGGACAGCTGAACGAGCATTCGGACCGATATCTCCTAGTGTCATGGCCGACCAGTATCGCGACAGCTGTTCGTCTCGCTTTAAGACCTTGACCAACGATGGAATTGCGTTCGGCCCGCTCTGGCCAAACAGTTGGATAATACTAACACGAACACTTGCGCTACAGTCGTTTAGCAAATTGTCAAGATCAATTGCATGGACCTCGCCTTGACAGAGTTTCTTCAATGTCGCACGAGTAGTTGTCCGGACCTCGGGATCTGGATCGCTTAACGCCTTACGTAGCGAGCCAATAGCAGACCAAGCACGCGGACCATATTTACTTAACGCGCTCGCCGCAAAGCTACGAACGAGTCGGCTTCGATGGGTCAACAACTCCATCTGCGTTGGGATAGCATCTCGACCAATTCTATCCAGTGCAGTAAAGCAATCGTAACGAAAATTGCCGTCGTCAGCATCGGTTGCCTTGTCGATCGCTACCCGCAAAGCTGGGATCGCTTGCTTTGCAGCAGGCCCAAGTTCAATGATGGCCGCAACTGCCTTTCGACGATCTCGGCGAGAAGGATGCCCTAGCTGGTTTGCTAACACTTGAATCGAAGCTGATTGCTCGTCCACCTGCGCAAAGGCGGTGACCGACGAATAGGTAAAACCGAGGCCGAGAATCAGAAGCAAGTGCGTGCAAGCGGCATTGCCAATCGCCGAGGAAGATTTCCGTGAGCCCATTGCCGATTTCCGATTGAGTGCTTGATGAGAATGCAAACTTCCTGGCAGAGCAGTCGGGTAATGTTCTAGGCTGAGTTTGCTGACAGCAAATATTCATTACTGAGGTAATGTGTCTAGTTTTGTCCACAGGCCAATGTGGTGATTCACTCCGCGGATGGCTACCGTGCTTACTCGTTTCCGCCTGTAGCCTTGTCGCACAGCATCCGCTTCATTGATCTTGAGAGAATCGTCCGACAGCCCATGTTGAACGATAGTACTCAACCCATCTGCTGGCCCCCATTCGATGCCGTACAACGGATCGCCTGTCACAGGATCGACATCAATGAAAGCGTCAGTTGGACGAAATGAAAGCCGCATTTTCTCGTCAAAATCCACCTGGAATGCACCGCTGGCCATCATAAGTGGAGTGATCTCATCAGTTGAATCGGAGGAGAGTTCTGATAAATTCGGCAGTTCCCACTCCCACACCGTCCCATCTAGGCCTGCAGTCAAACATGATTTTCCGTCAGATGAAATGCTGAGTCCGCGAAGTTCACCACTACCGATTCCGCGACACAGTTCTCTGCCGGACTCAATTTCCCACAGCCTGACCGTTCCATCTGCACCGCTGGAAACAAATTTCTTCCCATCCGGTAATACTTCAACCTCATTCACACGACCCGCATGTCCGAGGTAGATTCGCTCCGTTTCACCGGTTTTGACGTTCCACAACCGAAGTGTGGAATCGTGACCAGCCGAGAGTATTTGATCACCTGCGTTGACTACTGCGACGTTGGCAACCCAACCGGAGTGGCCTTCAAATGTCTTTTGTATGTCCCCCGTTTCAGCGTCACAAAGCAGGATCTGTCCCACGTTGCTACCGATCACAAATGCTTTTTGCTCAGGCAGAAAAGCAAGATCAACCGACGTAACCGCGACATCGAGTTTAAGTAAGCGTTCCAATTTTCCACTGGAGTGTCTCCAGACGTTAACCTTACCACCCAAGTCCGCCGCAAAAACATGACTGCCATCGATTGAAAAACGAACGCAAGAAAATGTACCATCGCCGAGGGATCGATCAAGTTCCCTTCCTGACGCGACGTCCCACAATCTGAGTGTCCGATCCTCACTCCCGCTCAGTACAGTTCTACCATCAGCAGATAGCGAGAAAGACCAAACCATATCCAAGTGCCCACGAAAGATTTGAACTTCTCGAAGCATCTTCACGTCGAAAAGTATTATCGAGTGGAGGGAACCGGCCATCAAGATGAGTGAGTTATCTAAAGCATGCTGGAAAATGATTGGATGTTGTAAGTTATGGACTATCCGCCTTGGCTTCAGAATGTGGTTTTTCGCAGGTGGTTCGTGTCCCGCGATGATACTTTCCGTGGACTCCCCAACTTCGTCTTGCGACAACGGCGTGCCCCCACCAATACCGATAGACCGTGCGACGCGGAAACCGGTATTGTAGCCTCGGTCGTTGGGCTGCACCTTGAAACGGAAGGCTGAACGCCCGGCGTCTGGAAAACCGACGAAGGAACCGCCTCGTTGTACTGGTCGAGTTCGATCGTCACACCACTCATATAAATTTCCATGCATGTCCCACAGGCCCAGCGCGTTGGGGAACTTTGCTCCGCAGATGATTGAAAATGATGACGAGTATTGCGAGTATCGCCGAAGCAATTCCGTGTCATTGCCACAAGCGTATTCTGTGGTCGTTCCTGCTCGGCAAGCAAACTCCCATTCATGCTCCATGGGTAGCCGGTAACCATTGGCTCTCTCGACTCGACGCCAAGAATCATTTTCGATCTTGTCTGGAAAGAAAATCTCTTTTACTCCGTTGTGCTCGTATGCGGGTAACAGGCCTTCATTCGCACTCAACCAGTTGCAATACATGACCGCGTCGTACCAGTTCACGTTCTGAATAGGATGATTAGCCGTTGGGCTGATCTCTTCAAACTCTCCTGACCAGCGAACAGGTTTGCTAGCAGGAGACAATTTTGTGTCCGCCATGAATAACTGAAACTGGTCTACAGAGACTTCGCGATCCATCAGCCAGAACGACTCTTTGATTGTCACATCGGTTTCTCGCGCCTCCGCGTTACTTTCTGCAAGTTGATGAAAAGAACCGGCACGGATTTGCAGGAACGTTTGCCCTTGCGAATTCATGTACCAATCCCTATCGTTTCTCGGATTAGTGGCCGGCGAGATCTTAGCCTGAGGGATCTTCCATTTACGCAACAACCAACCTGCGGCACTGTGTGTACAACTGTCTGGGGCGGATACGTACCAGTTATCAGCCAGTGCGTGCCAGGCTCCCTTATCTGAAGGTCGCAACCGTTGATCAGAAAGGTCACCTACACCCAGAAGTACGGCCGAGCGTAAACCTCGATCCTTACTAGTTTTCATCAAGTCCCCGAGCTCTTTCAGATCGCCTTCCCACTTAGGAAATTCATCAATGAAGATGGTTCGCTGCACAGGATCAGGACGGTTTTCGATTTGGCACATATCGGCGGCCAGTTGGGCATCACCCAGGTAAAGCGCCAGAATTGCCACTTTAGACTTTAGCCGCCAGTTTTTCTCGGCGGTGCAGTTGAGTGCCTCGAAATTGAGATCATTGAGGGAGGCGATGCGGTCCGCCGTTAAGGCATCTAGAAGATTTCCCGCCTCGTTATCAGGCACGCTGTCAATGATAGAGACCAAGTATTCAGAGTTGACTTTACCAAACGCTGCCAAAGCAAATCCCAAATTCCGTTTACGATACGAATCGCTCTCGGTATCGAATCGACGGTTCAGTATGGGGGTGACGAGATACGATGGGTACGCATGCAAGTGGGAAATCAAGTCTGAGAGAACTGGTCCGCGGGCATCCTGAACTCCGTTCACGGCCAATGCGACTTGATACAGCGATGCAATGGGCAATCCAATCACCATAAAAAGTGCCAGAGCCATCAGTGCACACAATAGGTAATTCCTTCGACACCATCGCCAGCTGCGTTCAAGCGAACTGACGGGGCGAGCCCGAACGGGTTTTGCTTCCTGAAAAAGCCTTAAGTCATCTGCAAGCAATTGTGCTGAGCCATATCGTTTACAAGGATCCTTCTCCAAGCATTTGAGACAGATCGTGGCAAGATCTCGAGGGACGCTAGGATTAAGTTTTCGCGGCGATACAGGTTCATTTTGAAGCACCTGTATCATCGTGTGAGATGGTGTTTCCCCGACGAAGGGAGCACGACTCGTTAGCAGTGCGTAAAGCACCGCACCGAGTGAGTAGATATCGGACGACGGACCCACCAGACGCGACTTGCCAGAGGCTTGCTCCGGAGACATGTATCCGGCTGTGCCCAAAATCTGGCCACTTTCGGTCATGGTGGGTGATTGAGATTCGTCGTCTTCGCGAATGCGTTTCGCGAGTCCAAAGTCCGTGATTCTCGGTTCACCGTCAGCGGTCAATAAAATGTTGGCAGGCTTCAGATCGCGATGCACGATTCCGTTGAGGTGAGCGTAGTGCATCGACTCAGCCAACTGACGAACGAGCTTCACCGCATGTTTTGCAGGAAGCGGTCCTTCTCGATGCAATTGAGACAAATTGCCACCTTCGACAAAGTCCATCGTGTAGAAGTGTCGTCCGCCGTGAATTCCCACTTCATGAACCGAAACAATCCCGGGGTGCGTTAACTTTGCTGCTGCTTTGGCTTCGGCTTCAAATCGCTTTACGTCCGATGAATTTGCGAGCTCTCCGGAGCGAATCATCTTGAGGGCAACGATTCTCTTCAGCTTTGTTTGTCGAGCCTTGTAAACAACGCCCATCCCTCCCGCTCCGAGTTTCTCGAGAACTTCAAACTCGCCGAAGTACCGCAGGACCGACCCTGCGGCAAGTCTTGCAGGCAGCGACGTGCCCATAGCAATTGTGGGGCCGAGAAGATCGTCTGTGGGATCGGAATGATGTTGGCTGCGCAGCAAACGAGCGTCCGAGAAGAAATCGTTTAGCTCCGAGGCATAATCTGGATTGCGTTGGATAAAGTCGTCTTGGTCCAAACATCCGCCGGCATCGGATAGGCGGTAGTACTCCGCGATGATGGCATCCAGTTGTCGCTCGCGTTCGCTCTCGTTCTGTTCATCGCTTGGCATCGTTACGCCTCCTCTCGCAAATGCTCACGCAACTTTTTCAAGCCTCGCCGGAGCAAGCCCGCCACTGCCTCCGGGGTCCGTCCGA
>JBBSJZ010000442.1:0-5392 GCA_038256795.1 Pirellulales bacterium
ACGCGTGAATTCGCCACCGGTGATCGCGATAAGCTCGCCGACGCAGTCCACGGCGAACGCGTCAGCGGCAAAGGCGAATTGACTCGCAAGCGAACAGTCATCGGTTCGCATTCCACACCCGATGACGCTGCGGGTATGTCCGTCGATTTAGATATCAGTAACGACGGATTGCTCACCGGGCGAGTGATTAGTGTGCATGGATTGAGAAGCCGCGTCGTTGCCGATGATGGCACCCTTTACGAGTGTGCCGTTCGCCGTGTGCTCAAGTCGCTTAGCACGGATCAACGGCACGTCGTCGTCGCCGGCGATCGTATTCATTTCCGGGCGGAGTCAACGAGCGACGGGATGATTGAAAAGATCGAACCACGGCACGGTTTAATCAGCCGTGCCAGTCGCGGTCGCCAACACGTCATCGTCGCCAACGTCGATTACCTCATGATCATCGCCAGCGCGGCCGAACCGGCGCTCAAACCTGGCTTGATCGACCGCTTCTTGCTCACCGCGGAACAGTGCAGCGTCCAGCCGATCGTGGTGATCAACAAAGTGGACCTCATCGATCCCGTCCCCCTTCAACCGATGATTGGCGTCTACGCATCGCTCGGGTACCGCGTGATCATGACGTCGGCGGAGTCGGGATTGAATGTCGATTTTTTGAAAGAGCTACTTCGCGGCAAGCAAACGGCGCTCGCGGGTCAGAGCGGTGTCGGCAAAAGCAGCTTGCTCAATGCCATCGAGCCGGGCTTGGGCTTGGCCGTCGCCGCAGTCAGTCGCGACAATGACAAGGGCAAGCACACGACGACGGCGGCAAAGTTGATTCCGCTCGAGTGCGGTGGCGCCGTGTTCGACACGCCAGGCATTCGCCAGTTTCAGTTGTGGGGCATTGAGAACAACGAGGTCGCCGGGTTGATGCCAGAGTTTCGGCCGTTTGTCAGCCAGTGTCGCTACCCCGATTGCATGCACATCGAAGAAGATGAGTGCGCCGTTAAGAACGCGGTGGCCGACGGACGCCTCGATGCGAGACGTTACGACTCCTATTGTCACCTCATCGAAGAGGACGAACACTGATGCGCGCGAGCATTCTGATGATGGTGGCGGCGGTGATCGCGTTCATCGCATCGTCGGTCCTATTTTGCGTCGGCATCGGCTTGAGTATCGAGCACGAGGGCTGGGGCAACAACGAGCGTGGACTCGCGGGTAGCAATTTCACCTTGCTGTCGATCTCGGCCGTGCTCATGTCGATCGCGATCGTGATGTTTTGGATCGGCATGCACCGCTTGTCCAATCCGACTCGGTAGCTCCCCATCAATCGCAGGCTGGATCAAGGCTTGGCGCAGATCCGGCATGCCGCGATGTTGCTCAAACGATGTTTTTTAAACGATCGCGAGCGAGGATTGCGCATCGAACACGCGGATGGGCTCGGTCGTCTCGGACACCGCATCCCGCGCGAGTTGCTCGGCAGTATGGAACACGGGCTCGAAGTCGTCGCTTCCATTCCAACATGCGATCCCGAGTCCGACCAAATTCACTGAATCCTCGTCGTTGATTCTGAGTTTCAGCGATTCCGCGGAGCGAAGGATTTGGTTCGCCCGCCGCAAAGCTGCTTTTGCGTCAGCGCCAGCGATGCACAGCAGCAGTGTGGTGGGGCCGTCGCAGCCGATTTGATCGATCGATCGTGACACCGCGCGAACGATTTGCAGCAGCGATCGACTCGCCGGTCCAGCCACCAGCTCGCCAAGCTGGATCGCGATCACCGTCATCGGCATGTTTGACGACCGCAAGTGCGTCGCCAGTTCGGCTACCGAAACCATCAACTCGGCTCGATCTGGTAGGTACGGAAACGGATGCGATTCGCTCGCCAACGCCACCTCCGTGACGGTCGACGCCGGTGTCGCTCGAGTCGTTGACCGCTCATCCACGTTCCTGACGCCTTCGGTATCTTTCCGGTCGCCGCTCGTGACACCCCTGGCTTTCTCGGTGATTGAGCAAGCGTCGCCGATGCGATAATATTTCCCGGCATCGGACCAGTGCCCGCAATCGCGTCCCTCATTCTTGGACCGATACAAACAGTCGTCGGCCCGTTGGATCCATCCGTCGACTGTCTCGCCAGCATCAAGGCGAGCCAGCCCCATGCTCGCGGTGACGCGGAGGCGTTTATTCTCGAATTGGATCTCACGGCTACCGATCGCTTGGCGGGCCGACTCGATCAATTGCAGACTCTCTTCGAGACTGTGACCGTCCAGCACGATGGCGAACTCTTCGCCTCCATAGCGAGCGACGATACCGCACGAATCCAATCGCGAATGAATCAGCCCCGCCACGACTCGCAACACCTCATCGCCCGTGCGGTGCCCGTGCAAATCATTGAATCGCTTGAAATTGTCGATGTCCAACAACGCTAATGTTCCGGCTTGTTCCGGCCCCAGCTCGACTCGGCGGGCGAGATGCTCGTCGAGCGCACGGCGGTTGCCGACCCGCGTGAGTGGGTCAGTATTCGCTTGCCGTTCCGCGCTCTCGAGTTGGCTGGCTTGGCTCTGAATGCGATCTTGAGCCGTCTGCAATTGCCGCTGCATGGCTTCGTTGGCCTCGATCAATCGATTCACCGCGATGCAGATCGCTCCTTCGCTGTTGCCGTCACTGGACTCGCTCAACGAGTTATTCACAGCCTGGACTTCGGTCTGGTGAGCATCAACGTCGGCCGCTAACGAACGAGCGAACGCACGAAGCCGGTAGGTGGCTTCGGCAATCTCGACTTCGCGGGCTTGCTGAGCTGTCGCCTCACGCCTTGAAGCGGTCATCGGTGAATCCGCTCCCACCCGCGGTCCAGTCTCGCGGGCACTTTCCGCATCGATCATCAGCGATTCGGCAGGCGATCCACGCCGGACCATGATGTAACCGCCCAGCCAGCCCGCGAAGCAGTAGAAAATCGGCATTATTAGATCAAACCACATTCAAATACCTTCTGGAATCACCCCATCGACTGGATTCGACGCTATCGGTGCAGACCGGCCGCACCAAGCTGCCTGGTTGGATTTAGGCCGCATTGCTAGCTAAGTCAAAAATACATTGCGGAAAATGGCTTCCATCGCACCAGTGCAGGCGATGCTCGATCATTGACACGCGTCACAGCCCCTACAACTCGCTCAGCCGCGTCCAGCAGCCGCTCGGCAGAGCATGGTCGATCGGACAACCAAAGCCGAGTCACCAACACGCAGCGACGACTGTGGCGATTGGGCCATTTGCCGCGACCGCAAGATTTAGGGTGTCGCAGCGAGGCTTTCGGGCAGATTTTGTGGAAATTCGCGTAGGCAAATTTGACGCAATGGGGGATAGTTAAGGGCGGGCGGCTTTGCAACCCACAACGTCCGCCCATTTGGTCGAAGGCCAATCGACTGCATTGCCCATTTAATAAGGAGGGGCTTTTACCCATGAGAAAACTATCACCAGCCAATCTCATCGAGGCGGCTTCGGAAGTACTCGCCCGCAGTTCGATCTCGGAGCTGCGCAAGCTTCGAGTCGACCAGCGAGACGACCACGTTCAACTGAGCGGTCACGTGGGCAGCTTTTATCACAAGCAACTCGCACAAGAGTCGATCCGGCATTTGATGACCGGACTGAAAGTGATCAATCGCGTCAGCGTGACGCGTTAAGCGACGGCTTCCAAGTTACACCTCGGCATCCGCGAGCAACACGACCCGGCGGTGCTGGGCGGCGCCCGCTTGATCCTCCACGTCTAGCTTTTGCTCATCCCGATAGGAATTTGCTCATCCCGATAGGAATTGCTCATCCCGATAGGAAATTGAGCCACGAGCCGGTGGTTTGAGCGAAGTGAATACGATTGATTAGCTTTCCTAAAAAACTCTTCTTCGGCGCCAGTTTCTAATGCGATGGCCGCGATGGTGCGGTCAGATGCGTCAATGTCTCATCAGCACGCCGAAACTGAATAAGTCGGCGCTCACTTGGTTTTCAACTGATGTACCAGGGATTGGGCCCATGCTGGGAATGACAATTTCCCCTCGACGATCGTTCTCAAGGTAGTGCGAATAAGCGGCGTTGAGCGATACGCTACGACACAACTCATACGAACCTCCGACGCTGAATACGTGTTCGTATATCAACGGAGTGGCGATATTGTAAAAAGATTTGCTATCCGCAATTGGGTTCTGGTTGTACGAGTAACCTCCTCGAACACTCACGCGTTCGCCAAGACGACGCTGAACGCCGAAGGCCGTCGCAAAGACGCCTCTCCAGCCCAGACCTTGAAGACTTCCATCAGAAGCAAAGCTTGCAGAGTCACCGAAGCCATCGGTGCTCGCATAGTCCATGTATCTGAAGTCGCACGCGAATAGCCAGTTTTCGTACGATGTCAACGCTGTGCCAACAGAAACAATCAAAGGCAAGTCAATGTTCGCCGACATTGTTCGAGGTAGTCCATTCTCATCGACGCCTTGAAATTCAAACTTCTCCATCCAGGAAGGACTTTTGACCGATGCCCCCAGATCCAATCCGCTATCACCGTTGTAGTAAACCCCAACTTGAGCACCACCTCCACCGTGATACCGAGATGCCCGCCCTGAAGAGTAAGTGCCATCAGCGTTCACGGCATCAAAAACAAATGGCTCGACGCCAACCTGACCGATGGTCACCGTAGGCCCGGCAGCGATTGAAAGTCGGTCAGTGACAGCAAACGACAATACGGGAGCGATCTGTATAAACGAAGCTTCTGAACTAACGGCTCCCAGGCCGAACGGCTGTGGAGCCAGCACAGGGTTCGTTGGGTCTGCGTTCAAAGTCGTCTTGAAGCCGGCTATCGAATTGACACCCAACCCAACGGTCACTCCAGATCCAGCCACCGGATGGACCCAACCAAAATTTGGTATCGGTAATATGCCAGCGTCGCCGTCCGTAGATCCTGAAAATGGACCGAACGTTGATTCAACTTGGTGCTGAATGGACAACAAATCCAGGCCCACCTCAAGCTCACCATGCCCAAGGCCGCTGATGGTTGCTGGATTCCAGTACAACGAACTAATGGCGCTCACTGGTGCCGCCGTCGAGGCCCCTCCCATTGAGCGATGAACCGGGCCTCCAGCCGAAAGGACCGCACCTTGCCCGTAACAGAAATGATCGCAAATTGCCGTCAGCACCAAGGCAATTGTCAAAACAATTGGGCTTTTCATCATGAATCTCTCCGATGGATGTCGATGCAGAGACGCCCATCCTTAGACACCATCCGCATCAACAATTCTTTCAGTCGACGCCAAACACTGGTCGTCAATAGAAAAACACTGACTGAAACAAAAGATTGCCGCGTGTCTGCGACAGGCTCCGATTGTAACGATTAGGGCGACCCATGAGGGGTTTCCATGCCCGTGACATCCTTTGCGTGTATCCC
>JBBSJZ010000443.1:0-5389 GCA_038256795.1 Pirellulales bacterium
ATTGGCTATACAGGTACTGAGTCCTTTGTTAGTCCGATGTCGTTGACTTAAGCGAGTCGAGGAACCAGCGACTCGTCAACAATCGACGGAAGATTTGTACTGGGTCTTGATCAATAGCTCCGAGTTTTCCTGGAACCACTAACATGTTTGGAACGGCCGAGACCAACGACCGCTACGCGCAACTGTGCAGCGCAAATGCCCACCTATCGCGGCGAACGCTCCTCGGTGCCGGGACCGGTGCGATGCTCATGTCTAGCATCGCATCGCGTTTGGCACTCGCGGATGAACGTGGCGAGACCGATTCGGCGCGACCGCTCAGCGTCATTCTGCTGTGGCTCGAGGGCGGCCCCAGCCAACTGGAGACCTTCGATCCGCACGCGGGCACCAAGATCGGCGGCGATGTCAAGGCGATCTCGACATCAGCGGCGGGACTCGAAATCGCGGACACTTTGCCTCGAGTCGCTGAGCAGATGCATCTCGCCTCGCTCGTCCGCAGCGTCACGGGCAAGGAAGGCGATCATGAGCGTGCGGTCTACAACATCAAGACGGGTTTCCGCCCCGATCCGACGTTGTTACATCCCTCCATCGGCGCGGTGCTCTGCCACGCCAGCCAAGGAGGCGCCGATATCCCGCGACACGTCTCGATCTTGCCAGGGCAGTCGCCCGGACGCGGCGGTTACCTGGGTGCAAAGTTTGATGCCTTCAAGATTGGTGACCCCGCGGGACCCGTTCCAGATGTGAGCCGACGAGTCGATGAAGAACGTTACCAGCGTCGTGTCGCCGATTTGTACGATGTTGTCGAAGCACAATTCGCCCGCGGCCGACTTCGCGATTTGGAACGCACGCGAACGTTGCACGCGAGCGCGACGGACGCGGCGATGCGGATGATGTCGAGCGAGCAACTTTCGGCTTTCGACGTGAGCGAAGAGCCTCAAGCGGTGCGCGACGCTTTCGGTGATACCGAGTTCGGTCGCGGGTGTTTGGCGGCGACGCGGCTGATCGAGGTCGGTGTCCGGTGTGTCGAAGTCACCCTCGGTGGTTGGGACTCACACGCCGCCAACCACACGCTTCAACTCGCCGGCTGTGCGACGCTCGACCCCGCGCTCGCGGCGCTGCTGCAACGACTCAAAGACCGCGATCGACTCGGATCGACGCTCGTCGTGTGTGGCGGCGAGTTCGGTCGCACGCCGACGATCAACCCGGCGCAAGGACGCGATCACTGGCCGCATGGATTCAGCTTGTTGCTAGCGGGCGCGAATTTGCGAGCTGGCGTCGTCCACGGCGAAACCGCCGCTGACCCCAAGCTCGATCGAGCCCGGCCACTCGCCGATACCGCCAATCCGGTGAGCATCGAAGACATCCACGCCACCCTGCTCGCGGCTCTCGGCATCGATTTCGCTGAGGAACTCATCACACCCATCGGCCGCCCACTCAAGCGGAGTGAAGGCAAGACGATCGAATCGTTGTTGATCTAGAGACTCATTCCACAACGATTGGCGGCTTCGATGATGGCGAGTTGGGTGTTGCCGTATCGACGAATATCCCAGTCACCGGGCGGCAGTTTGGCGGCGTCGAAAAATTTGTCCGTTTCGGCGACGAGCATGCTGCCCGGAGGTGCGTTCTCGAGCGTCATCAGGATCATTCGATTGAGGTCGTCGAGATTGTCCGTCCACATGATGTACGGAGGAGCGAGCATCACGACCCACGGCGTGTCCGTCTCCGGCGGCGCGAGCAACCGCTTGGCCCAGCGGAATGCGTCGCCGGTGTGAATCGTCAGCCGATCGATGACTTGGAGCGACTCAGCGGTCTCGCGGATGTGCCGCGCCGCGGTTCGCGATTGCTCGACGGCGACGGCCGAAGCGGCGCCACGACTGATGGATTCGAACGCCAAAGCCCCAGTTCCGGCGAACAAATCGAAGCAAATCGCCCCCTTAACGCCGATGCCAACGATATTGAACAAGCTCTCCCGAACGCTGTCCTTCATCGGGCGGGTGAAGGCAGCCCCGTGATAATGCACCGTTCGGCCTCGCATCGAGCCACCAATGATCCGCAAACTCAAGGCGCGGACCTTGGGCGGTCGTTTTGGCTTTCCGGTGGGTTTCGACGATTCGTCGTGGCTGTGCAAGCCGTCCGCTAACGCGCGTGTGTCGTTTCTTCGTTTCATGAGCCCCAGTATAACGAAGCGGAGGATTCTGGCATCCACGGTCAAACGGCCGGTTTCTTTAAACCATTCGTCAGTCCGACGCGTACCGAACCCAGGCTAGAATCCGGACATTTCCCCTCCAACCCTGTTCATGACAAGCCCCATGCTTCGATTTCGACGTTTCGGCATCCTTTCGCTCGCCCTGCTGGCGACTCTGCAAATGCCAACGCCGCCACTTGCCTGGGCCCAGGAAGCTGAGTCGGCGATGCCCGTGGCGAGTGATGCGGCGACGGTCCCGAGTGATGCCCCGCCGGTGGCAAGTGATGCCCCACTGAGTATTGACCAACTGGTGCTCACGGACGACGAGAAGCGACTCATCGCTGAGCTCGAAGCCGAGCAGGCCAAGTTGGCGGAGATGGTCGGCGACATGCGTGACACGTTCGTTCGCGTCATGAACAGTGAGGATCCGTCACCGGCCGCCAAGCAACAATACCGTGACATCCGCAACCAAGTTCGCGACCAGTTCAACGCGACCTACGCAGCCGCGTTGAGCATCATTCGCCAGATCCCGCATGAGCAAGCGGTCTCGTTCATCGCGACATGGATCCAGTACCGTGCCGACAACGACATCTATGACCGCGACACTTTCGAGGGCGCTGCGCGGCTCATTGATGGTGGCGTCAATTACGTGTTCTTATTCCTTGCTGGGGCGAGATCAGCCGTCGTGAGCGGCGACTTCCAGCAAGCCAAGTTACTCTATGAAGCGATGGAGCAAGAAAAACTCGAGAAGCATGATTTGAATTTGTTCTACCAATTGGATGAACTTGAGAAGAATTGGAAGGAAGAGCAACAAGCACTCGAAGCCGATGCGGCCAACGGTAACCTGCCTCAAGTACGCTTGGTGACCACGCGTGGCGAAGTGACTCTAGAACTCTTTATCGATGACGCGCCTCAAACGGTTGCCAATTTCATCAAGCTCGTTGAAGATGGGTTTTACGATGGGCTCGATTTCTATCAAGTGGTCGATCACTTGCTCGCACTAACCGGCGATCCGTCCGGCAACGGCAGCGGAAACTCGGGTAAATTCATTCCCGATGAACATGAGAGTCCGAACCGACGATTACCGATGCGCGGGGCGCTGGTGATGGCCAAGCTGCCCATGGGTGAGTCAGGAAAGTTCGTGCCGAATTCAGCGAGTACCCAATTCGCGATCCTGTTGCTGCCGCTCGCCCAGGCTGTGGAACAAACCGTCTTCGGTCGAGTGGTTTCAGGCATGGATGTGATTTCGTCGATGCGACGCGTCGACCCCAACAAGGAAAAGGAAAAGAACGCGGTGCAGTTGCCGCCGGACAGGATTATTTCGGCGGAAGTGATCCGTCGTCCTGAAGTGTTGCCCGAGATTGATTTCGTGAATCCAGCGGCCCAGTACGGATATTGAGTGAATGAGCAAGCCGTTAAAATCCGCCGAGGTTACGACTTCGTCGGCCCCAGCGTCATCCTGTGACGCGACCTCGCGCCGCAGCTTCATCAAGGGTAGCGGGTTGATGCTCGCCGGCGGCGCGATCGTCGGCAGCCACCTGCGTGCCGCGCGAGCCGCTCACGTGTTCGGTTCGGACATCATTCGCGTCGGCTTGATCGGCTGCGGTGATCGCGGTACGAGCGCGGCGATCGAAGCGCTCAACACGACGCTGGAAGCGGGTCCAGGGGGCGTGTCGGCTCGCGGCGATGTCGTGCTCACGGCTCTTGCCGATGTCTTCCCCGATCAATTGCAAACCGCGTATCGAACGCTCAAGAGCCGGCACGGCGAACTTGTTCGTGTCGATCATGCCCGGTTCATCGGCTTGACCGCCTACCAAGATTTGCTCAACACCGATGTCGATGTCGTGATCCTGGCAACACCCCCCGGATTTCGGCCGATGCAATTCGAAGCTGCGATCGCTGCGGGGAAGCATGTCTTCATGGAGAAACCGGTAGCCACCGACGCTCCCGGCGTTCGGCGAGTGTTGGCCGCAGGCGAACTCGCTCGGCAAAAAGGTTTGGCGGTCCAAGTGGGACTGCAACGTCGGCACGAAGTGCGCTACCAGCAGTGCATCGAGCGACTGCAAGACGGCATCATCGGCGACCCGGTCTTCGCTCGTGCTTATTGGAACGCCAGCGGCACTCGGACTCGGCCGCGAACGAGCCAGCAAACCGAGTTGGAATACCAGCTCCGCAATTGGTATCACTTCAATTGGCTGTGCGGCGACCATATCACCGAGCAGCACATCCACAATCTCGACGTGATCAATTGGTTGCTGAAGTCGACGCCCATCGAGGCCCAGGGTCAAGGCGGCCGCGAAGTTCGAAGGGGCGAAAATACCGGCGAAATTTTCGACCATCACATGGTCGAATACGGTTATGAAGGCGGGGTTCGACTCCTCAGCCAATGTCGTCATATCCCCGGTTGCCGCAACACTGTGGGTGAGCACGTGCAATGCATCGCTGGGTCATGTGATATCAGCGCCGCGAAGATCTTTGATACGCGCGGCACTTTGATCTGGACCAGCGAGACGAAAGCAGGCCGAGGCAGGGGATGGCAGCAGGAACAGAACCATCTCTTTGCGGCGCTACGTCGTGGCGACGTGCCCAATGAGACGGAATCCGCCGCACTCAGCACGATGACTGCGATCATGGGCCGGATGGCAACCTACAGCGGCAAGCTGGTGAAGTGGCACGAAGCGCTGGGCAGCGACTTGTGCTTGGCCAATACGGATGCAATGAGTTGTCTCGAGCATCCCGCCCCCACGCTTCCCATCGCGAACGGCACGTACGCAGTCGCAATCCCCGGAAAGACGCTGGCAATGTGAAACGATCCTCCGGAGAGGATCGTTGGTTGCTCAAGTAACCGGCTGACGTTTAGCGAGGAACGGAGGATATCCCTCGCTGGCGCATTCAGGTGACGACTTGCACGCTGCAAGCAGAAGCAAATGTCAACCGACAGCCCGCTCGTGCCGAAACGGCTAACCCGAGCTTACTTTCATGCTCACGTAGCATCACCGCAGGGAACGTTACTTCGCTTCCGCCGGTTCGGCATCTTCAGCCGGTTCGGCATCTTCGCCCTTGAGTTCTTCGAGGAACAACATCATTCGCTTCTTGGCTTGACCTTCGGTGAGCTCAACGGCTTTTTCTTGAGCGGCAATAGCGGCGTCCTTGTTTCCGGTCGCCGATTGCATTTGGGCCAATTGGTTGTACAGGAATGGCTTGTAC
>JBBSJZ010000444.1:0-5382 GCA_038256795.1 Pirellulales bacterium
GATTTGATCGCAGCCGTTGGCGGTGAAATTCGCAATCCTGCGAAAACGATCCCTCGAGCAATGATCCTATCGCTCGTGATCGCGTGCTCGATCTACTTGCCGCTGCTGTTCGTGCTAACGAGCGTCGGGACGGCTCCGGGGGTCTCGATCACCGAGGCTGCGGCTGCGAACCCGGAAGGCATTGTTGCTCAAGCGGCCCAGAATTATCTGGGGCCGGTGGGCTATTGGCTCGTCATCGTTGCCGCCGTGCTATCGATGTATTCGGCGCTACAAGCGAATCTGTTTGCGGCGTCGCGAATTGCCCAATCGATGGCGCTCGATCGAACGCTGCCGACATCGCTGGGCCGGCTCCGAGACAGTACCGGAACGCCGATGGTGGCGATTCTCGTGACGGCGGGAATCGTGGCCATGATCCTTGTCGTCTTACCGGATGTTGGCGCCGCCGGCGCCGCGTCGAGTTTGATTTTCTTAATCACCTTTGCGATCTCGCATTCCCTCGCTTACTTGATACGCGTGCGCAGCCATCGTCGTCCGCCGCCGTTTCGTGTGCCGCTATTTCCATTGGTCCCTGTCGTCGGCGGAGTCGCCTGTTTGGCACTGGCGGTGTTTCAAGGGGTCGCCGTACCTGCGGCGGGCATCATCACGATTGCTTGGCTCGGACTGGGCGGCGTGTTGTTCACGAGTCTGTTTGCGAATCGGGCGCGGGTGCTCGATGTCTCCAGCACCGCCAACAATCCCGAGCTCGGGGTGCTGCGCGGACGTACGCCGCTGGTGCTCGTTCCGATCGCCAATCCCGACAATGTGCAAGCGATGATTTCGCTTGCCGATGCGCTCGCGCCTGCGGAGATCGGCCGAGTGCTGACTCAAACCATTGTCGTACCCCCGCCCGGTTGGGATGCGGAGATGGACGATGAGCCGATTCGACGATCGCACGAGGTCATGGACGCGGTGCTGCGTTTCTCGGCTCGCTCCGGTATCCGTGTCGAGTCGATGACGACGCTCTCGCGCACTCCCATGGATGAGATCGTCCAAGTCGCAAAATTGCACCGTTGTGAATCCGTGCTGTTGGGGCTTAATACGATCGGGGATGAGGGCAAGGGAGCCCATTTGGAAAAGTTACTGGGCCAGCTCGATGCGAATGTGATCATTTTGCGTTCGCGGGCCCAGTGGCAACTATCGACGGCCCATCGCGTGCTAGTTCCGATCGCCGGCCAGGGCGGTCACGAACACCTGCTCGCCGAATTGCTCGGCAGCATGCGCCGTTATGGCAAGTTGGAGATCACCTTTTTGCGGGTGATGCCAACGAGCACGACCAGTGAGCAAACACGCCGTGCCCAACGCGACCTGCGGCGATTGGCTGACGATCTTTGCGCCGACGGCAACATCGAAGTCGTGCTGAGTGACCAAGCCATCGACGCGATTTCCGAGCGATGTGAACTCGTCGATCTGCTCATCCTCGGTGTCCAACGCGTCGGCCGACGCAAAAAACTGTTCGGTAATTTCACCCGTGAACTCGCCAGCCGAACCGACTGTCCGCTGCTGCTGATGAGCCGACGAGGTTAGCGTCACGCCACTCAGAGTCGCGAGTTCAATGCCTGCAGAACGTCGTTGACCTTGATTGTGGTCTTGTAGCGAACGAGGGTCGTGGCCGGGTTGAATGGATTTGCCGCGGCTCGGGTTTCGGGCCAATCGATCGAGTCGGCGACAACAAGCAGGATGTTGGCAGCGGGGAAAGCGTCCAGCGTCTGGCGTTTGTTCGCAATGTATTCCGGTGTCCAGAAGCCGACGACTTCCATCATCACGCGCGTACCGCTTGCGTGCTGGAAAACGAAGTCAGGAACGAAGACTTTCTGGTCTCGATGCAAAATTTCGCCTTCGTGGATCAATGTCCAACCCTGACGCGGATCGGTCCCCCAGTTCTCGAAAAACTTTTGTTCGAGATCGGAATCGAAGAGGGCATCAATCTTCAGGTGCGACGTCAAACCGTCGGCGGGCGAGAGTTGGAATCGATTGATCCGATTCGATCGGCGGTGCTGGATCACGGCTCGCATTTTCCAACCGGAACACGACAGCAGCGCGGGCAGGAATTTGGCGAACGCGATCCCGTAGCGGCGGGTGGTCTTGAGCGTCGACATCGGGCCATCCAAGCGGAAGACGTATCCACCGGATTGAGTTCGCTCGATCGTGTGCATCAGCCGAGCGAGTTTCGCGTACCGCGTGATGCGTTTGAAATCTTGATCGGCCCACACCGTCATCGAGACAGCATCATACAACACGGCTTGGGTTTGCGCGACGTTGTACTTGGCGAGCAGTGAGGTGGCGGACTCGTCGGCTTCGAAGCTCGCTAAGCGATGAAATTGGATCACGTCCGAGAACAGCGATCGCTCGATCTCGGGCCAACTCATGCCAAGCTCAGCGGCGATAGCCGCTTTGGTTTCTCGTTCGCTCGATTCGAAAAGGCTGTCGGCGTTCTCGACGAGCGGGTGTCGCTCTGCCGCACGCCGAAAGACCCGTTGCCGTAGCTTGGCGGCGGCGCCGCGTTTGTCTTGGTCATAAGTGGATTTCTCGTCGAGCAATTTACAGAAGGCGTCGATCCGCCGCGTGGGACAGTTCAATTCGTCGTCAAAGATCGCGTGGATGGCGTGATGCAATTGCTGGCGCATGTGACCGACTCCGCTGCGATAGACTGCAATCATCCGCTCCGCGAATTGCTGGTAATGAGCATGTTCGCCTCGGGTCAGTCGATCGGGCAGGATCGCGCCGGACTCATAAGCGGCGATGGCGAGTTCCCGCGTAAGCATCGCTCTTCCTCCGGTTTCGTGATGTCTGTGTTTCGCCGGTGTCCTGGCACACGACTTCGTAAAGCGTCGCTCGGGCGTTGCCTTGACGCCGCAGGATACGTCCGAGTCGTTGTTTGGCTTGCCGCGTGGATGAAGAACCGCCGATCACGATCGCGACCTTCACCGCGGGGACATCGACGCCTTCGTCGAGGACTTGATTGGCGACGATCGCGGGATACGTTCCATCTTGCAAACCCCCGAGTATTTCGAGCCGCTCTTTTTTGCCACAATGGTTGAGTAGGCACGGGATCAAGAAGCGGACGGAGACATCACGAGCCATCGAGTTGGAGCCCGCGAAAACGATGATCGGCGTCCCGGCGTGGAGTCGAAACAGATCTTCGAGGACACCAAGTTTTTCGGCGGCGCGAGATTCGATGGCTTGCTTGTGGCGATATGCGACCAGCGTTTGCCGAGCGAGCGGATCTTTGGCGGATGCGGTACACAAATCTTGCCACTGAAAGTCGCTGACTTGCTGGCGTTTTTCAAACATGTAGGTGCGGACTAACTCGGAACATTCGTCGTAGCGTTGTTGCTCGGAATCGGAGAGATGAACGGGGATGCGAATGATTTCGTAATCGGCCAGCGTCCGCCCTTTGACGTTCTCGATCGGCAGGTCGTAGACGATGGGGCCGATGAGTGCGTCGAGTTCCTCGTGGCGACCGTCTGAGCGTTGCGGCGTTGCGGTTAAGCCCAATCGCCAGGGTGCCAGCGACATCATCGCGGAGTCACGGCGAAATTTTCCGGGTAGATGATGACATTCGTCGTAGACCATCAACTTGAATCGATTGCCGAGCTTGGCGGCATGGATGGCGGCACTGTCATACGTGGTGACACTGACGCAGCGGACGTTGAACGTGTTATCACCGATGATGCCCGCGTCGTAACCGAGTCCCGACAAAATTCGTCGCTGCCATTGGTACATCAGGTCTCGCACCGGCGCGACGACCAGGGTGCTGCAGCGGGTTGCGGCCAACAGGTGCAAGGCGACCTCCGTTTTGCCGGTTCCCGTCGGCATCACGACGAGGCCGCGATGTTGTTTCAGCCAAGCTTGGATTGCCGCCGCCTGCTCTTCTCGCGGTGGATGAATGGCTTGCTTGGGCCACTCGACCGGCGTCCAATCGGTCGCGGTGTTGACCATTGATAAACGTCGTTCACGCATCGTTTCGATGATGCTGCGGAAGTGAATCGCTTCAGCCCGCCAGGCGCTGACTCGTGAATCCCATTGCCAGACGCCTGCGCCAAACAACTCCGCCAGGTTGGCTTGCCGGTCACGCGAGAGCAGCAACGTGCCCTGGTCGAACGATATTTCGTAAGCCGATGACATCAGCATCTTTGACATGGTGGCTGGCTTGGTACCCACGCTGGATGTGGGTGCCGGTCGGGCTCCCGAAATCCTTGGCGAATTCCGCTACGGTGCCACCGGATCACTAACGATTGGCACTTGGCGGTAGGCGCGGTCAAGAACTTCGAGCGTGTGCAGTACGGGAACGTCGCTTCCCAACTCGCGAAGGTAACGTTCAATCTGGACTTGGCAACCGATGTTCCCGAGCGCGACGACATCCGGGGTTTGGTCCAAAATCATTGCCGCCTTGCGCCGACCGAGTTCTGCGGCGAGTTCGGGTTGCTGGACGTTATAGAGTCCGGCGGAACCGCAGCAAAAATGTGCCTCGGGGATCTCGACCAGGGTGACGCCGGGGATGGCGGAGAGCAGGTCACGCGGTGCCGCGCGAACGCCTTGCGCGTGCGCGAGGTGGCAGGCGTCATGATAAGCGATGCGAATCGGCGCGACCGGTGGAACCGACACCAACTCGTGTCGACCGAGTAACTCCGACACATCCACCGACGTGGCGGCGACGTGGCGGGCGGATCTTTGCGAAGCGTCGTCGGCGTCGGCGAGCAATAGCGGATACTCCTTGATCGTGCTGCCACAGCCGGCAGCGGTCGTCACCAGCGTCGCGCCCGCCGGGATCGCGTGACACAACTTCTTCGCGAACTTTTGCGCCGGACCCACGTTGCCGATGTGCCAATCGAGCGCCCCGCAACACGACGGACGATCCAAGACATGCACGGTGAACCCGTTTCGCACCAAGACCCGAAGGGTGGCGGACGTAATCTCGGGTCGCATCACGCGTTGGACGCATCCCAAGTGGATCGCCACATCGCCTCGATGCGTTCCCTCGGCGGGGTAGAGTGACTGGGGGCGTTCCTTGGCCGGTAGCGCATCGGGGACCAAGTCGAGCATGGGTCGCAACGGCCGCGGGTTGAGCCGACCCAGTTTCTTGCCGAGCCGTCCGAGGATCATCAGCGGCCGGAGGATCATCGGATGCGGTAGTGTCGCCGAGGCAATGAACGTTTGCAGCCGCTGCGAAAACGGCCGCGGAGTTTGCGACGACGTCTCAACGCGATAAGACGAAAGCAATTCACCATAGGGAACGCCACTGGGGCAGGATGTTTCGCAGGCGAGGCAGCCGAGGCACCGATCGATATGCGGCGACGCGGTCTCGGCGTCGAGTGTCCCTTCGAGGACGTTCTTCATCAGCAC
>JBBSJZ010000445.1:0-5359 GCA_038256795.1 Pirellulales bacterium
CTCGCGATGAGCAAGCAAAAAATTTCGCCGAAGACACCTCGCTCTCGCTCGCGCGCGAACTATCATGGCGACACTCATCCAGTCCTAACGATCTGTAGGGCTTCGCGATCGCAGCAGCGAGAGTGAAGCGTTCTCTACGAGCGGAGCGAGAGAAATATGTGGCACACGAGCCGAGGAGACCGAACGCTAAGTGGTCCCGAATCACTCTTGGTTGGCGCCGCCATCGAGTCGATGATTGATGAGCTATTGATTCGCATGGACGATTGTTACGACGAAGACCAACCGTTTCATCAAGGGCACTATGGAGTGGTTGCCTACGATTCGCTCACGGTATCGCAGCGAGTCGGTTTGCTGCACGATGTCGCCGAGCATTTGCTCACCGAGACACCCTGCGTGATGCAGCTATCGGCCGCCGCCGAAGCCTCTATCGCTGCGATCTTTATCGAAATTCGTGACTGCGTCGTCATCGAAATCGACTTGTCCGAAGACGCCGACGACGAGAGCCAGTCACAATTGCAAAGCTGGCGTCAGATGGTACGCGGCGCCGCGAGATCGACGCTCGTCGAATCGTCGGCGCCTGACTCGCCAACCCTATTGGTTGGCGAATTTCATGCCGATGCAGAAGTCGATTTCGAATTGCCTGAATTGAGTTGTCGTGATCGTGATCGATGGAGTCGAGTGATCGACCAGCTTGCCGAAAACATTTTGTGGGATCGCGATTTTGAGTTGGCGGATTGCTTCCTCGATGCGGACCCGGGTGTTTCGTCTCGTCGTCGTCGCTTGCTGGGGATCGACGATGACTACTTCACTCACGTCGCACCCGACCCGCGTCCCGAAGAACTCGAGGGTCTCGTCTCCGAAACGCGTGATCTCGTGCGGCGCAAGCCACGCTGACGAGAAAGTCGGCTTCGATACTTGTTTCGCTCGCTAAGCAGTGCGACATTGGGGGCCGGCTTGCCATCCGCGCGCGCCGCCCGCTTGCTCCCACCGTTTGGCCCATTCGATGACGACTATCCCTGACGCTGATCCTTCGACGCTCGATTCGCGGCCTTGGTGGAAACTTCTCACGAGCTACCACTGGTTCGTATTCACGATGGCGGCGCTGGCGTGGCTATTCGATTGCTTGGACCAGCAGATCTTCATTCTGTTTCGCGATACGGCACTAACGAACTTGTTGCCCGAAGGCGTCAACGTGAAGCTCTACGGTGGTTACGCCACATCCATCTTCGTCGCGGGCTGGGCCACCGGTGGGCTCATCTTCGGTTCGGTCGGCGATCGCATCGGTCGCGCTAAAACACTCACCATCACGGTGCTGCTGTACTCGGTATTCACGGGGCTGTCGGCACTCTCGCAATCATGGATCGATTTTGCGATCTATCGATTCATCACCGGACTCGGCGTCGGCGGAGTGTTCGGTTTGGCGGTCGCACTCATTGCCGACACGCTACCCGATCGAGCCCGACCTTGGGCACTGGGCGTTCTGCAAGCGCTCTCAGCGATCGGGAATGTCACGGCGGGTTTGATCAGCATGTGGATGGGAACGCTCATCGCTAAGGGAACGATCACGGGCGATCAAGCGTGGAAGTACGCATTCTTGGTAGGTGCCATTCCCGCATTCTTGTGCGTGTTTATCCAGTTGCGATTGAAGGAACCCGAGAAATGGGTGAAAGCTCGCGAGGCCGGGCGACTGTCCGGCGCCAAGTTCGGATCCTACGTCTCGCTATTGGGCGCCGGACCCTGGCGCAAACCAGCGCTGCTGGGCATGATGCTGTGCATTTCAGGCGTGATTGGCTTGTGGGGCATCGGCTTTTTCGCACCGGAATTGGTCGGCGATGTGATCAACACGTCGCTCCAGGCCAAGGGGTTGAGTGACACCGAGATCACGAGCCAAGCGACGTACTACAAAGGTCTCAATAGCATCATTCAGAACATTGGTGCGTTCTTCGGCATGCTGTCATTCGCTTGGCTTGCTCAGAAGACCGGTCGCAAGTTCGCATTCGTGGTCGCGTTCATCGGAGCGTTCTTAGCGACGAACCTTTATTTCCGCATGTTTCAAGGCGTCGACCAATTGTGGATGAGTGGCGCGATGGGTTTTTTCCAGCTCGCGCTCTTCGCCGGATTCGCGATCTACTTGCCCGAGCTTTTCCCGACGCGGCTGCGCAGCACGGGAACGAGTTTCTGCTACAACGTCGGCCGCTTTCTCGCCGCAACGGGCCCCTTCACGCTGGGACTATTGCAACAAAAACTCGGCGAGTCGGCGATGGCGAAGCTGCCCGAGACCGCTGACGCTGCGGTGAAGGCGGCCGCAAAATTGTCAGCCTTCCGTGATGCCACGAGCTGGGTCAGCCTCGTATTTATCTTCGGCCTCGTGATCGTGTTCTTCTTGCCCGAGACCAAGGGCAAACCGCTGCCCGAAGATGTTTAGGGCGAGGGGCAGAAATTTGCTGCCGCTCGTCTTAACACACGGCTGAACGTCAAATTAAGTTGGCCAGTTTCGTTCGGCCTTAGACACGGCCCCGGACACGCTGGTGCCAATAATCGACGCCCATCTCGTTGGTCACTTGATTGTCCAAGCATACCGCGATCGACTCAGTTCCTGAGGCGACTTGGCGAAGCTGTTTCGCAGCCGCTTCACCGCTGGCCGCCTCGATCTTTACCGTCGCCAGCACATCGCCGCCGGCGCCGCGTTGTTGGATTTCGTAGGTCTTGCCGCCCGTTTCATTGAATTCGTCCATGGATCGCTCCGTTTCCTTGATGGTTTGTGATGAAAATAATTGACATGCGGATTGCCTGGTTCGTTTCTCTCCGAAGTAAGCCAAGCCCAATCTTTTCCTGAATCGATTTCGTGTTAGACTACCAGAAACTACTTCGTGCAGAAAGTACAATTGTCGATGCTGTCCCCGTCGAGGCTTTCTTGACCGCTTCTCGTTCCCTACCGTCGCATGAAAACCAGATCGTTGCCGCGATTCGGCAGATCATTCGGGCGGTGGATTTGCACTCGCGGAGCCTTGTCAGTGATCATGGGTTGACGGGGCCGCAATTGGCGATTTTGCAGGAGTTGCAGCGACTCGGGCCGACAACGCCGAAGCAACTCGCCGAGGCAGTTCACCTGAGCCAGCCGACCGTGACCGGCATTCTGAAGCGACTGGAAATTCGCAAGTTCGTTAGTCGCCAGCCGAGTGAAGCGGATCGCCGCTCCGTGGTGATCGCCATCAGTGAGTGTGGTCGATCGGCGTTGGGAACTTCGCCGTCGCTACTGCAGGACCGATTTCGTGACGCGTTATCGTCACTCGATCCCTGGGAACGAACCCAGATTCTCGCCACGCTGCAGCGGGTCGCGTTCTTGATGGAAGCGGACACGATCGATGCCGCCCCGCATCTCACCACGGGTGACATCACCGCGGCTTCCTAATGCTGACAACTCAAAAAAAAGCCGCGTCCAATTGCTGGGACGCGGCTGAGAAAGATTTAGCCAACGCGCGGCAAGCGAACTAGCTCTTGGCGGGAGCTTGTTGTTGCTGCAGTCCCGGACGGACTCGCTTGTTGATGTCCGTTTCGAGAACGCCGAATACGGACTCGTGACGAGCGACCGACATTTGCAAGGCAGCAAGCAAACGCTTCGCGGTGAAAAAGTTCACAATGATGCGTTGCTTGACTTGGATCGGATCTTTGGGCACGCCGATCGGTTGTGGGTTCAAACCGAAGTCGATGATCAATTCTTCGGGTGAGCCGGTCACGCGGCAGAAGTTCGCATACAAAGCCAATGCGTTTTGGTCTTCGACTTGAACTTGAACCGGTTGTTGGGTCTGTGCTTGTTCAGCAGCAGCCTCGGGGGCGTCAAGTTCAGCAGTCTTGGTGTCAGCCATCAGTCAATTGCTCCAGTAGGGGGAAGGGGTAGTTTGGAAACGAATGATTATCGATCGAAGTTCGTTGTGCAACGATGCTCAATGCGTGTTCACTCGAAAACCGATTAAACGAAACTCTAAAAAAGTGTTCAACGTTAAAGTGCGTTGTCCGGTGTTAAAATGCAGGGTCCAGGTAGTTAGCGATGCTGCAATTCATCCGCGGCGATTGTGTTAAAACTCAAAGTTAAATGTCTGAGCGATGACGCGCCACAAGCGAGTCCCGAGTGACATCGGCGCGACGTGAATTTTGGCCGAACCGCGGTAGCCTGGCCGCAGCGGCATTTCCAGGGCTTGTGAGGACAGCGGCACGCGTCCTTGGTAGGAAACATTGCGGGGCCGAATGGTTCCCGTTTTGGGATCAATTTCAGTTTGTAGATCGCCACCGGTTTGGCTCGACAGTGCTGACGAAGCGTTGGTAAGTGCGGATTGAGACAATTCGGTGAGCTCACCACGAAAGGTATCCAAGCGAAGCGAATCGAGCTTCATATCGACCGATTGGCCTGGTTCCACGAGCGGCACTTCGCCCTGGTCGATCACGAGCACGGCCTCGAACGCATCGGGTGTGCCGATCTCGCAAATCAAGTCCTCGGCTGTCAAGAGCGCGCCGCGATTTTCGAGCGAGAGCGGCGAGCCGGTCCAGCCCGGCAAGCGGCCGTCCCCGGCGTCTTGAGGCTTGCGTTCGGGCGGCGGATAAACATGACCACTGCGGCGAGCCTTGACCGTCAATCGATCGACTTCTTCTTGAGTTTTCGCGAGCAGGTGCTGTACCGATTGCAATAACTCGACCTGCGTTTCAAGTTGTGCTGTGAGCTCGCGGTTCTCTCGGCTGCGACGGTTGACGTTCTCGAGCTGGACCTGAGCCACTTTCTCTTCACCCTGGAGTTGGGCCAAGCGAATGTGCAGGTCGGGGTTATCGAGAATGGCGATGGTATCCCCTTCACGCACTTCGTCGCCGGGGCGAACCGCTTGGATCAATTGACCTCGCGTTCCTGCGTAAACCGCGCCAGTCTCGCTGGGTCGAATCTCGAACGCACAATCGATGTGGTGCGGCAACGGGATGTAACACACCGCCGTGATCGCGGCGGCGGCGATTCCCAACGAAATCAATAGTGGTTTACGCTTCACTTTGGCCAATCTCCCAGGAGTCCGAACGAACTTCCATGTCTGTATCACCGGTTGTGCCACAAGCCCGGCGAAGCCGATCGTCGCCAGAATCCGGCCGAGCGCTTGCAGCCCGTAGGGCTCGAGCACCTGCATCACAAACCAACAAATCGAAAAGACGACCACCCAGCGATAGATCACGCTGGCGATCGTGAACAGTGCGAAGAAGAACTTGCCCCGCGTCGGCAGGAACGGATCGTCTTGAAGTTCCAAACCGAGGCATGTCTTTTGAAACCAACGCTTGAGAACTTCGGTGCTCTTCTGACGGAGATTCGGTATCTCGAGCATGTCCA
>JBBSJZ010000446.1:0-5358 GCA_038256795.1 Pirellulales bacterium
GCCCATTGCCATCAACCCGCTGGCGGTGGCGTGTCGAGTTTGGATCTGCGGATGACGGTGGCGATCGGCGGGATGTCCGCCATCGACGTCGTTCCGGCACAGGGGGAATTTGGCATCAAGGATGCGAAACTCATTGCACCAGGATCTCCCGAAAAGAGTGTCTTGATGTATCGGCTCGCGTCCACGGGTGCTGGCCACATGCCGCGATTGGGCGCTCACACTCTCGACCGCGACGGCGCGAAGTTGATTTGGGACTGGATCGCCCGCATGGAACCTACCGCGAACCCATCGAGCAAGGACGTCGTTGCGGCAAGCTTGCTCGAGTGGCGGCGACTACTTGATGATGCCGCGGATGCCGCAAAGTCATGGGTCGAAACGCAGCCCACGGATGATCCGCTCACCGTTGGACTCTTTGAAGCTTGGGTCGACCCTGAAAGACGTCTGGGGCGAGTCGGTAATGCACCAGATATTAGCGCCCTGCTGGCGATCGAAGGCTCCGCGGAACGAGGACGAAGCTGGTTCGCGGATTCCGCCGTTTCACAGTGCCGTAGCTGCCATCGATTCCAAGGCGTGGGACAAGCACTCGGCCCCGATCTTGATCAACTCGTTTCACGATCGTCGGGAAATCGCATGACACGTGACGAGGCGCTTCGTCACCTGCTTTACCCCTCCCAAGAAATCGCGCCGGGCTGGAAGAGCATCGCGATTCTGACCGCCGACGGCCGAGTATTCACAGGACTCATTGTTCAGCGTCCCGAAGGTCGCGTCGTGCTTAAACAAGCGAGCGGCGAACTCGTCACGATTTTTGATGAGGATGTGGAGTCGGTTCGCTTCAACGAAAAATCGACGATGCCCGAGGGCCAGATTGCTGGGCTGACGCCCCAAGAACTTGCCGACTTGTTGGCGATGCTCGCACCATGATCGGGATGCTGTTGTCGCCAATTCGTCGACGAGTCTTGTTTCGGTTGCTGGCGATCACGCTGAGTGTTTTACCGCTCGTGCTCCTCGAGCTGGGCTTGCGTGCTTGGGACGAAACGGCGGTTGAAGCGATCGATGAAACACCCCTCGTGAATCTCGCAGGACTCAAGCCGCTGTTTAAACTCGACGACTCGACCGCCGGTCCCGCTCACTGGCGCATTCCGAAATCTCGCATGAATTTCTTTCGCCCCGCTTCCTTTCTCGCGGACAAACCGACCGGTGGCAAACGGATCTTTGTGCTCGGTGGTTCGACCGCACAAGGCCGACCTTACGCTGTTGAAACGGCGTTTTCGACGTGGCTCGAACTGCGACTCAAGGCGACATCGCCGGGTACGCCGATCGAGGTCGTGAACTGTGGTGGCGTGTCTTACGCCAGCTACCGCGTCAAGAAAATATTGGACGAAGTTTTAACTCACGAGCCCGACGCGATCGTCCTTTATACAGGCCACAATGAATTTCTTGAATCGCGTTCGTACGCGGCAGTTCGCGAACTGTCACCGGGGCGGAGATGGCTCGCAACCGTCGCATCCGAACTCGCGATCGTTCGCATGCTCAATCGGTGGCGACCGATGGGTCCATCACCAACCCCTTTCACAACCGTCACGATGATGGCTGAGGAAGTCGACGCACGCCTCGATCATGCGGATGGTCTTGCCGCGTACCACCGCGATGATGATTGGCGCTCCAGTGTCGAGCGGCACTTCGCATCCACGCTCCGTGAAATCGTTGTCGCCTGCGAGGACGCGGAAGTACCCTTGCTTGTCTGTGTTCCGGCATGCGATTGGGTGAATTCACCACCGTTCAAAATCGAATCGCCACTGTCGATTTCGCGGGACGATTCCAAGCGACTCGATGACGCTTGGGCCGTCGCCACGGGAGCGTCGGATTCGATCGACCGTCGCCGGCGTGCGTCGGCTTGTCGAGAGTGCTTATCGATTGATCCGCACCATGCCGGTGCCAACTACTTGCTCGGTCGCTGGGCTTATGACGAAGGTGATGCGAATCGAGCGAGGCCGTTGCTGCAAGCGGCGATCGATCGCGACGTGTGTCCACTTCGCATGACCACCCCCATCCTCGAATCGACTCGCAAACTCATTGACGAGTTCGAGTTACCTCACGTGGACGTCGAGCGCTTGCTGGACGAGCACAGCGCTCGCGGTCTACCTTACCCCGACGCGATTCCCGACCCAGATCGGTTTGTCGATCACGTTCATCCCACGATCGAGTCCCACCAATTGATCGCTCAATCGCTCGCCACGGAATTGGAACGACTGGGTTGGCCCAGCGCCGACGAAGCGGCGCAAGGTCGCTATCAAGCGTCGAGCCAGCAGCATCTCCTGTCGCTCACGGAAGCCTACTACGGTCGCGGTAAACAGCGTCTCGCCGGTCTCAAAAACTGGGCCGCGGGTCGAGCAGCAAATCTGGGCATCTTCAATGAATCGTTACCCCAGCAAAGCGAGCTATCAACGGGCAACGCTTCGAGGCAGGGGCCATGATTGAGCCGTATCGAATCAGATGTTTCCCATTAGTGTCCTTCGTTCACGTGTGTTGAAGATGAAAGGTTTGTCCCACTCATGATGCTTGCCAAATATCTTATTCGTATGTCCGTGCTCGCGACGGTACTCGTGGTTTGCGGTACGATCGCCACCGCCGAGCCATTGCCGGCATCGACGCGGCCTCCGAACATTGTCTTTTTGCTCGCCGATGATCTTGGCTGGACAGGGCTGGGTTGCTACGGCAGCGACTTCTACGAGACGCCACGGCTGGATGCTCTCGCGGCAAGCGGCGTGAAATTCACGCAGGCGTATGCCGCTTGCACCGTGTGCTCGCCGACGCGTGCGTCGATCATGACGGGCATGTATCCGGCTCGCCTGCGCTTGACGGATTTTATTCCAGGCCAAGAAAAAGCGACCGCGCCGCTACTCATTCCGGATTGGACGCAAGCGCTGCTGCCCAAGTACGTGACCCTTGCGGAAGCGCTACGAACCGGGGGCTATCGCACCGGCCACATCGGCAAGTGGCACTTGAATGGTCGCGGACAACTCGCGGCCGGGACATTACCGAAGGATCAAGGCTTTGACGTCTCCATCGACTCGCCTCCAGGAACGCGTGGATACACGCTGCCTCGCAACGTCCGCTCGAGTACGGGTACGAGTTTCGTCACGGATTGGCTGACCGATCAAGCGTGTGACTTCATTCAACAATCGCAGGACCACCCGTTCTTTCTCTACCTTGCGTATCATGTGCCGCACACGCCGATCGAGGGCCGCGAGGATTTGGTCGACTACTTTAGCGGTAAGGTTAATCCCACAGCGATCCACAATAATCCCGTCTACGCAGCGATGGTCGCGAGTCTCGATCAAAGCGTCGGTCGCGTGCTCGATCAACTCGGTCATCTGGGATTGCGAGACAATACGATCGTCGTATTCACATCCGACAACGGCGGTCTGACCATGCGAAATGGGATCCATGATCGGTTCACCGAGAACTTACCGCTTCGCCGCGGCAAAGGTTCGGCGTACGAAGGCGGTGTGCGTGTGCCCTTGATCATGAATTGGCCGGGAGTGACGCGAATGAACTCCGTTTGCGATGAACCCGTGATGTCGATTGATTTTTACCCGACGTTGCTGGAAGTCGCGACCGTGGATGGCGATGCCGACCACAGCGCTGCGGTTGACGGCGTCAGTCTCGTACCGCTGCTGAAAAATCCGCGGCACTCAATGTCTCGCAATTTGTTTTGGCACTACCCGCACTACCACGCGGGCGGCGACGCACCGTACAGCGCTATACGCAGCGGTGACTTAAAATTGATCGAGTTTCACGAGCCGATCGAGCTCGATCAAGACGAGCCCGTGCACCTTTATGACTTGGCTCAAGATGTCGGTGAAACACGCGACTTGATCAAGTCGATGCCTGACGAAGCACGCGAGTTGAGGCTGCAGCTACACGCGTGGCGTCGCCGCATCGACGCCCAAATGCCGATTTCACGTTGACCCGCTGAGGGTCCGGTTGGTAATCGCTTGATCTTGAACATTTTTTGAGGTTACTTCACGGACGTTTCCTTGGCTCGCCCCGCCTACCACCGCCATCTGCCCACGCGGCACGACGCATTCGCTCGCTCCCGAGCATCTGCGACGGTTGGCTGCGCGTTGCCGGGCTGGGCGATGGTGGGATGGGCGTTGGTGATGCTGGGTTTCGCGGGCGGATGTCGCAGTAACGCGTACAGCGACGTTTACAACCAAAAACTCGCCAGCGAAGTGCGGGTTTTAGAAGACCAGCTCTACGAAGCGGATTACCAGAACCGCGTGCTCCAAGAAAAACTGCAGCGTTCGTCGATTCGTGCGGAAAAAGAGTATTTGCAACCGTCGCGATCACGCGGTGAAGGCAAAGTGCCCGCTAGGTCATCCGCCCCGCCTGCTGAGCAGCCGAAAACGCGGTCGCCCAAGCCCCTACCTGATCCGCAGGTCGATTCGTATTCACCGGACGATTTCGATCTTGGAGACGACTTTGGTGCTGGCGAACTCATCGAACCCGGTACTCCCGAACCGCTCGTTCAGCCCGAGGATTCGAGTGATCTCGAGTCGAAATCCGCACCCCCATCCGAGTCGAATTCGCCGCTTCCACCGGCGCCGGGTGGCCCCGTCCCGCCGGGACCCTCGGACTTGAAGATTCCGGAGCTCATTCCCGGAGAGATGTTGCCACCGCCGTCGAGCAGTGGACTTCCCGAAAAACCGCCAGGACAAATTCAATTGCCCGATGCGGTGCGTGCCTTGTCGCCGGGTGGCGCGAAAGTCGGAACACCCATTTCGATGTCAATCCATCCTGGGCTATCCGCCGGACACACGTTCGACGATGGAAGTGAAGGGTTGTACTTAATCGTCAACGTCCTCGACGACCAGAATCGCCCCCTGGATTTGGAGTCGTTCGAGATTCAAGCACCGCTGACCATTGTCGCGACGGACCCCAATCGTGAGCTGAAAGCATCCCGCGTCGACCGGTGGGAATTCAAAGCGGAAGAAGTTGTCAAGATGATTCGCAATGAGCCGGTAAGCGGGCTGGCGATACCTCTTCATTGGAACGGCGATCGTCCCGATTGCGACGCCGTGTTGGTACACGTGCGTCTCAAGAGCGACGGCGAAGAGATGCGCTGCGAGGCCAAGCTCAACCTTAAACCTCGCTCCACCGTCGCGGAATGGACGCCTCGCAGCCCCGCCAAAAAACACTAGTCCTCCCAAAACACTAGTGCATTGTCAGGGATGAAAATTAGGGTTGCGTCGAATTGAAAAATCGGCGCTCATTCACAAAACCGAATTAAATCCACGGAGGGTTTTGTGATGAGTGAGAAGAAGTATATCGTTCGTTTGACGGATTCGGAACGGA
>JBBSJZ010000447.1:0-5358 GCA_038256795.1 Pirellulales bacterium
AATCACACCGACCGTCCAAGTCATAGTCGATGATCGCCAGACCGCCGCCGTTGGCTTGATGCAAGTAGAATTCACCCCCGTCATCGGGATAGCCGCTCTCGAACCGGGTCTTCACCCCCAGGGACTCTGCGACGTCGGCGAACCGCAATCGTGATTCCTGGGTCGCTTGACGCGATCCAGGCGAGGTCGCATCGACCTTTGCCAAATCCGGCAGCGGGTAGTCGTTCACGTCAACACCGAGCATCGCTCGCACGCGTGCTCCGGCAAGTTGACTCGCAGTCACTTTGCTTTGCCACTGTTGAACTTGCTCACGTCGCTCGCCAAGTTTGCCCGCTCCGATTTGCAATTGCCCCTGCAGTTCCAACGCATGACGAACCCAAGCCAACGATTCCCAAGGACGCAGCAACTTTTGCAGCTGCTCAGCAATCCACATCGACTCATCCGCCGTTGCCTGAGATGCGATCCGAAAAATTTTGTCGAGCGTCCCGAGGGTCGTTTGCGTTTGCCTTGCCGCATCGAGCTCGCCGATTCGGTTGAGCACTTCGACGAGAGCTCGCAGCGAGACCCGGTCGGTCGGATCACGGCGAATCGCTTCTCCTAACGCTCTCACTGCCTCGCGGTCACGCTGCTGCCGTGCAAGCCAAATGCCGATGGCGGACCAGTATTCCGGCTGCGCATCGACACCGACGGGTAGTTGAGCCAGCCACGCGGCGAATGCACTCTCATCATCCGTGGCTGCGATTAAGCGGCCGCGAAATGCGGCGACGGCGGGTAATTCATCGTGCTCACTTGCCAACTCATCCATGATGGCGAGTGCTTCGCTCAGCTCGTGGTCATCGACATAACGGAATCGGGCCGACCCCATTCCAAACAAACTCTCGGGTGACTGAGTTGCCAATGGGCCGTAGTCGACCAATTGAAAGGGACCACCCACATCAATCATGCTCATCGCTTCGAGATGCGAAAGGCTGCCCAGCTCAGCAAGTTTCATCAGCGGCCCGATGGTCTCGAATCGACGCCCCTGGGCATTGAGCAATTGGGCCAGCGTTTGATACCCACGCGGATCTTCGGGAACCACATCAATCGCCAGCCTCGCCGATGCCTCGGCCCCCTTCAAATCGCCGCTGCGAAGCCGCTCGTCGAACTGGAGTAGGTACTGCGACGCCCCATCTTTCGAAGGCGCATCCGGTGAGGACACCAGTGGTGCCGAAGTTGGCTTCGTATCGGCCGACGTCGATGGCTGACGCGGCGGGGCCGTTTGTGGTTGGCAACCCACCGCAACGCACCACCCAATTGCGAGCCAGCACGCAAAACGTCCATGCGCAAACTGAGTTCGGTCGCGTCGAGGGGGGCGGAGCATGTCAAGCATGATTCAGGGTCGGAGTCGGCGAGGATGCCGTGCTATTGAAACAAGTCCACCATATTGAACGTCGGTTGGTAGCGGCGAACGAGGATGCATTGCCGTGCCAGACGATGGTCGTCAATCGTTTCACAAGAAGCATAAAGCACTTCGATCGACGGTCCGCGACTCGTCCACTGCGCCGTGACTCGCTCATTGACGAAGTGCGTCGCGAGGCGTTCTCGTAAATCGATGGTCTCACCACTGTAGAGGAACGTGGTGGCGGACCGAATCACGTACACGCCCGGACGGGCGGGGATGAGGTTCGGCTGCTCTAGCAATCGTTCCACGGTGACGGTCTCGGCGAGGTCTTCGAGCGGCAAACCATCGTCCGCGTGCTTCTTCGCGGCACTGGCTTTCTTGCGGAGCGACAATGCGGCCCAGCGATATTCGAGCGGTCGGAAACCGGGTGCGAAGCGCTCCGCGATCGCGTCGAATTGCGACGCCAATCGCGGGTCGGCGAGAATTTCATCGAGGCTTTGGCCGGGGCGTTCATCAACGAGCGATCGCCACGCGATCTCACTGGCGAACATACACCGTGATAACGGATGCCAGTCGAACGTGGTCGGTTGACTCGTCGCAATGCCCTCGAATTTGATCGCGCCCGACTTGCGAAGTCGGAACAGTTCACGATTGCGTTCGGCCGCGGTGCCGGGGACATCGATACGATCACAAGCGGTTTGAAAGTCGGCGGCGAGCACCGGGTCCGCCATCACGCGATCGACCGAAAAGCCGGCATTGGATTTCTCGAATGCGGTGACAATGGCTTCGCCGAATTCGCCGAGCTTGTCGAAATCGAGACGACCGGACTCGAAGCCGGAAAACTTCGGCGTCCGATGCTGAACCGAGTCTTTGTTGGGCGGGGCTTTCGTGCCACTGCCGAGTTTCCTGCCAGCCGCGGTAGCCGGCACACTGGCGAGCGGATTCTCGCTGCCATCGAGAGGATCACCGGTTGCGATTCCGGCGAGCCGCTTGCCGCCGAGCTCGACGTAGTCCTGCGACAACTCGAAAGCCGAGAACTGGCGATCGAGCTTCTTGGCGACCGCGACGGTGGTGGCACTGCCCGAAAACGGATCGAGGACAAGCTCGCCGGGGTTACTGCAGGCGCGAACGATGCGGCCGATCAATTGCTCCGGCATCTGGCAACCGTGGAATCCGGCGCGTTCTTTGAACGTGCCAGCGACGCGTGGAAAGTACCAAATGTCTTCATCCGGCGTGAAGCCATCGACGAGATCCTGGGGCCTCAAGATCCACGTGTCATCGGGCATGCGGCCGGTCGAGTTCGCGCGTTTGTCGTTGTAGACGAGTTGCCGCGCCGAGGGGACGCGAACCGCTTCAACGTTGAAGGTGAATTTCTTGGGATGCTTGACGAAATGAAAGAGGTGCGCGTGCGAACGAGTGAATTTGAGTTTGCAATGCACGCCGAACGTGTAGTACCAGATCACCCACGAACGACACGTGAATCCAATTTGCTGGGCGACGAGCTTGAGCTCGGCGGCGTACTCGTCACCGATCGCTAACCAAAACGCGCCGTCATCTTTGAGCACGCGATGCACGCCGCTCATCCAGTCGCGTGACCAAGCCAGATACTTGTCTTCGTCGAGCGAATCTTCGTAGACGTCATAAGTGAACCCGATATTGAAAGGCGGGTCCGCGAAAACGAGATCGACGATGCCCGGCGGCATCTCGCTCATCCCGGCGATGCAATCGACGTTGTGGATTTGGTTCGGGGACAGCGATATCGATGCAGAAGCGTGATTGGACATGGCGGGGTTGGAACCAAAGCTCGAATGATCAGAAGTTGACGGGCGAACCTCTCCCCACGTCGTCGGGAAGAGGTTCGCTTGAGTCAATGCCAGCCAATCGCTGGCCGACTAGCTGCAGCCCATGCTATTGCCGCAATTGTGACAAAGGTAGCAATTGCCGTTGCGAACGGTGATGCTACCGCAATTATCGCAACCGGGTGCGTCGCTTTGGAAGCGAGCGAACTGGTCCGTTTGACTCGCCAACATCTCGTTGTGAGCGTGTTCGGTCGCGTATCCATTCGCATGGCCGTTCGTTTGGCCAGTGCCGCCTTCGGCATCACCCAAGCCAGAGATCGTGGCGAGTAACGACGTTCGCTCGTTGTCGATGAAGCTGGCGATGTCGCCGGTGACACTCGCCCCGGAAGTGGGCGCCTCCAGGGTGGCGGGGCCATTCGCACTACTCATCGAACTCTTCTGGAGTGCGGCGAGACCATGCTCGGGATGACCACTCATGAATGTCAGCCCCAACCAACGGGCGATGTAGTCGACGACGCTCTTCGCAATCCGAATGTCCTTATTGCTCGTATGACCCATCGGTTCGAACCGCGTGTGGCTGAACTTGTTGACGAGTACTTCGAGTGGCACACCGTATTGCAACGAGATCGAAAGCGCGGTGCCGAAGCTGTCCATGATGCCGCCGATCGTCGAGCCTTCTTTGGCCATGGTGATGAAGATTTCACCGGGGCGACCATCGGGATAGAGGCCGACGCACAGGTAACCTTCGTGACCCGCGATGCTGAACTTGTGCGTCACGCTTTGACGGGTGTCGGGCAATCGTTCACGACGCGGCTTGAAGACGATCTTTTCGACTTCCCGAGTCACGGTGCGGACGCCGCCTTCGCTCTTGCTGTCCTCACGTTTGGTGTTGAGCGGCTGCGATTGCTTCGAGCCGTCGCGGTAAATGGCGATCGCCTTGAGTCCCAGTTCCCAACCCCAGAAGTAAGCATCCGCGATATCCTGGGGCGTCACATCGGTCGGCATATTGACGGTCTTGCTAATCGCACCCGACAGAAACGGCTGTGCCGCGGCCATCATCGTGACGTGCGCTTGCCAAGCGATGCTGCGCACACCGTTGGCGGCTTTGAAGGCACAATCGAACACGGGCAAGTGCGAAGCGTCGACGTCCGGCGCGCCCTCGATCGTATCGTTCTCTTCGATGTACTTGAGGATCGCATCGATTTGCACGTCGGTGTAGCCGAGATTGACTAAGCCACGGCGAACGGTTTGATTGACAAGCTTGAGCATGCCGCCACCGGCGAGTTGCTTGTACTTGACCAACGCGATATCCGGTTCGATACCCGTCGTATCACAATCCATCATGAAGCTAATCGTGCCGGTCGGCGCGAGCACGGTGGCTTGAGCGTTGCGGAACCCGTGCTTCTCGCCAATCGCCAGCACATCGTCCCACAGCTTGCGAGCCGCTTCCTTGAGTTCGGCAGGACCGTCGTTATCAATTTTATCGACCGCTTCGCGGTGCATTTGCATGACGCTGAGCATCGCCACTTTGTTCGTCGCATAACCGTCAAAGGGACCGACAACGCTGGCAATCTCAGCACTCGTGCGATTCGCTTCGCCGTGCAGCAGTGCGGTCAACGATCCACATAAACCGCGAGCCGAGCTGGAGTCATAAGGCATGCCGAGCGTCATCGCGACCGAGCCGAGATTCGCGTAACCGAGGCCGAGCGGACGATAGCGATGGCTGTTGCGAGCGATCGGCTCAGTCGGGTAGCTGGCATGATCGACGAGGATCTCTTGAGCGATGAAGAACAATCGGCAAGCGGCACGGAAACGCTCGATGTTGAACTCGCCATCCCGGTTGACGAACTTCATCAGATTGATGCTCGACAAGTTGCATGCCGTATCGTCGAGGAACATGTACTCGCTACACGGATTACTGGCGTTGATCGCGCCGTCGTTGGGGCACGTGTGCCACTTGTTAATCGTCGTGTCGTACTGGACACCGGGATCGCCACAATTCCAGGCGCACTCGGCCATCTTGTTGAGCAATTCCTTGGCATCGTACTCGGGAGCCTTGTCCGTCGGCTTGTTCGTGACCCAGCGTGTTTGCCAACGCCGACCGTCCCGAACCGCTTCCATGTATTCGTCCGTCAAGCGAACGGATAAGTTCGCGTTCTGGAAGCACACCGACGAGTA
>JBBSJZ010000448.1:0-5356 GCA_038256795.1 Pirellulales bacterium
ACGGCGGGATACCAGATGCACTTCATGGAGAGCCGGTCGCACCAATTCGAGCTGCCCAAAAATCTCGTGCTGACCGGCGACAGGGTTAGTTTTGAGGTCCCACCGCAGCTCGATCCGATCGACTCGCCGTCGTCTGATTAGTAGCGGGGCACCTCGGCATCAATTTCGACGCTCCAGGCATCGATGCCACCGGCAAGGTTTTGGGCGTGCTCGAAGCCTTGCTGGCGGAGGTATTGAGTCACGCGAGCGCTGCGTCCGCCGTGGTGACAGTGAACGACAAGGGTGCGGTGCCGGTGCGGCTCGAGTTCGGGCAAACGCTCCGCCAGCGTACTCATCGGCACCAGCATCGAGCCGTCGATTCGGCATTGCTCGTATTCCGACGCTTCGCGAACGTCCAACAGCAGATGGTCATCACCGGCGGTGCGAAGTTGGTTCAAGGTTTGAACATCAATTTCGAGAGGGGTGGATTTGTCGATTGTCATGATCGCCTCTTGGGGGGTGTAAAGGAGGTTGGCTCAGCGGACCGTGAGGACAGTTGGTCGGCTGGGACCGCCGTGTATGGATTTTGGTCGCGGCGACCGATTTTACCCAGGGTAGATGTTGGGCCCAGCGGATACCCGTATTTCGATCTTGAGCGAACTACTGGCGGCCAGACATCCGCTACAAACCATCCTGGGAGGTCTGGGAAGATTTGATTGGATGTTTTGGGAGTGATTTCGTTGACACTCGTTTTTTTGCTTAACTATACTTCTGAGAACGTCCACTTGCGGGACCTTGTCGTTGGCGGATCGTCCGTCTTGTCTTTCTCTCGATGGTCGAAGTCGAACCCGGAAATTTAAACGATGACCTTACTTGGGAAGTGCTTCTCCGTTGTCATTCTGATCCTCAGCTTGACCTTTATGGTGTTGGCGCTCGCCGTCAATGCTTCGCACCGAAATTGGCGCGACGTTGTCCTGGGTGACAATGGATTGAAAGCGCAAATCGAAACGATTGAACGAACGAACACGCAGCTTCTCGATTCCAAGAATCGAACCCAGGAAGCGTTGGATCGTGAATTGGCGGCGCGACGAACCGCGATTGCGGCTTTGCAAACGTCATTCGATCAACTCGAAAGTGTGCTCCAGGCTAGTGAGCAAACGGTGACTCAGCTCGAAGCGAAGACGACTGAGCTCAGCCAATTGGACAAGAGCCGGGCGCTCGAATTGCAACGATTGACCGAGGAAACGGGGCGATTGCGTCAACAAATTCGCAAAGAGCAAGCCGACCGCGACAACCTATTCGCCAAAACATTGGAATTGACCGATTCCGCGAACAAGCTTCGTGGGGTCGTGCAATTGCAAAAAGAACGAAACACTCAACTGTTGTCTCAAGTTACACGATTCAAGGAAGTCGTCGATGCCAATGGGATCGACGTCAACCGACCACTGGATGGGGCACCACCGCAGCGGAATGGCAACATTCTTGTCGTGGACCGTCCCAAAGAGCTGGTCGAACTTTCGATCGGCTCGGATGACGGATTGCGGAACGGGCACATGCTCGAGGTGACCCGCAAGAATCGTTACGTCGGCAAATTAGAAGTCATCAGCACCGAACCGGACCGCAGTGTCGCAAGAATCATGCGAGACTATAGCGAAGGTATTCTTCTGGAGGGCGATCGTGTCGACACAACTCTCGAGTGAAAAAAGCCGTAAGCAGCCACCCAGCGTCTACACCGTGATGCTGCTGCTCAGCATGTTGTTCATGGCCGTCGCCGCAATCGCGATGTACATCGAGTTGCAACGGTACTCTCCCCAGTACTACCGAACGAACGATGCCCAGCCCAATGTGATGGTGGTGCCGACCCCCGATTTGCCCCGCGCATTCGGTTGATGGTTTCGTTTGCATGATCGCTACGGGGTGATTAGGATCGCGGGCTGACGATTGCGGTGATCAATCCGATAACGCATCGATTCCCCCCTCACTCGAATCATCTGCAGAATGAACGATTTGAATTCTTTGGTTGACGAAGCGGTCAAGTCGGCGCCGCCCGCGGTGGTCACCGCCAAGTCAGCAAGCGGCATGAACAAGTCTCAACGTGTTCGTGAGTACCTCAAGAAGAATCCAGAAGCTCGCAACAAAGACGTTGCGGATGCCTTGTCGGACTTCGGAGTCACTCCAGCCGATGTCGGCAACGCGAAAAGCCAACTGAAAAAGAAGGCGTCGAAGAAGCGAACGCCTTCCGCACCCAAGTCCAATCAAGGTGCCGCCAAACCCATGGTGGCTGCGTCAGCAACCAAAGAAGCTTCGCTCGATGCGAAGATTGGCTTGGATGTCTTGGACGCTGGGATCGAGTTTGTGAACAAGGCCGGCGGCTTGAACGAGGCTCAATACGCGCTCAACGTGATCCGCCGCATCAAGTCGATGTAGCGGCGGCTCACCGCCCGCGTTTCTTGTCGGCTTCGAGAATGTCAAAGTCGAGCGCTGGCGATTGGTCAGCGGCGCCTTCACGGCTAACGAAGTACAGCGGTTTATCGTTGGGGCTTCCGCCGGCTAGAATCAGCGTCACGAAGTCTTCGGGGGTATCTTGCACGAAGGCGGTTAGTCGTGGGTCCGTGATGCTGAGCTGGAACGATTCGGTGGCATCGTTGACCTCAAATTCCGCCAAGAGCGGAACCGCTTCGAGACCCACTTTCGAGATCGAGTTGCCCCAATTCATGGATCCCGGTCCGACCTCACGCCAATTGTCAGGGTACTGGGGCGGGACTCCATACACGCGGACGATGGAACCGATCGGCGCTCCATCTTTGGGCACCGTCAGTAACAATCGGACGTCATCGGCTCGATTCAACTTCTTCCGCACACCTTCGAGATCGAAGCGCAGATAGCTGTGCTGAATATCGATGCCGGACCGGGTTTGGATCTGGACTGAAATCGAGTCACCGAGGTGCTCTTGGGTACTGGCGCCGCGGCGGACCGATGTATCGGCTCCCCGGCCGTCGCCGGATCTTCGCGTGACATGCTCTTCGACCAACCGTTCTTTGACGAGCTGCGGCTCGGGGACTGGCTCGACGGCGGGTTCACTCGAGCTCATGGACGATTCGTCCAGCGGTGCTGGTGCGGGACTGGGCTCGTCGCTGGGCTGCGCTGTCCCATTGCGGCTCGACGAAGCGGCGGGCACGGCCGAACGATCGTTGTTGCCAGCGTAAAAATCGACCTCGGGCGTTTCAGGTGGCGCCGGCGGCGTACTGGGAGTGGGCGCCGGGGCGGGCTGACGCTGCTGTGAAGAATCGTCCGCGGGCCGACTGGGCGAGGGTGAGGATTTTGCCGGGTCTGGGATGATGACCGTCGACTTATGCGGCGTGCCGGTTGAGGAGATAAAGACGTACTGGACCAGCCCCATGCACACCAGCACTGCCGCGCCGACGGCGATCCAGGGCCAGTAGCTCGGCAGGGGCAGCCTCGACCTGGTCGCCGGCGCGGCCGGTTTCGGTCGATATCCGGCGCCTGAACCAGCCATCTGGGACGCGGCGACTTTCGGCAGCGAGGGACTTGAAAGTGCCGGATTGGTCAGCGGGCTCGGTTTTGCCGTGGGTAACAACGGTGTCACTGCGAGTGACGGCAGACTTGCGAAGAGATCGTCGTCGAGGGAAGGAGCCGGGACCGCGGCGGGTTGTTTCTCTCGGACGAGATTGAGTTGGGCCTGGAGTTTATTGATCGCCTGAGCGACGTCGGTCTTGGCCTCGCATTCTTGAGCCACATCGGCCAGCAATTTTTCCAGTTCGATGGCGGAACGCGGACGATTTCGCGGTTCCTTTTCCATCAAGAGCGAGATCAACCGCGACAGCGGTTCAGGCATTCCCGCGTTGACTTGATGGACCGGCGTCGCTTGATGGATCAGGGTCAGGATCAATTGCTCGGGCACGTTGCGAGCCCGAAACGGCAGTCGGCCCGTGCACATTTCGTAGAGCACGACACCGAGGCTGTAGAGATCCGTGCGATTGTCCAGTGGTTCCGAGCGAGCCTGCTCCGGTGACAGGTATTGGGGCGTGCCGATGACCGTGCCGCGACCGGCCAAGCGGTCGACGGGAACTTGTGCGAGCGCGAGTCCAAAGTCGAGGATTTTTACGCGATCGATGTCGGCTTCGATCCAGATATTCGCGGGCTTGATGTCGCGGTGGATAATGCCCTGGGCATGAGCGGCGGCGAGTCCCCGAGCCATTTGAGTCGCGTAATGGATCACGCGGCGGAAATCGAGTTGTTGGTGCTCGCGGGTGAGGGCTTCGAGCGTTCCTCCCTGGAGCAACTCCATGGCCATGAACGGCGTGCCCGAGTTCTCGTTGACTTCGTAGATGGTGGCGACATTGTCGTGCTTGACTGCCGCCATCGATCGAGCTTCCTCGATGAATCGCCGCCGGCTGTAGGGCGTGGCGGCAATCCTTTCGTTCATCACTTTGAGCGCGACGGCTCGCTTGAGGCGGGTATCTTCGGCTCGGAAGACGAAACCCATACCACCGCGACCGAGTTCGCTCAGAACACGATACGCACCGAGCGCGCCCAGATCTTCGGGGCGGAGCGGCGGCGAGAGAAACGAATAATTCGTGGTCGAGGACGCGGACATCAAGTTGACGCCAAATGGAAAAGAAATTGCGACGGCTTCTATTATGCGTTGCCATCGCTCGTGTGTGTTACTTGAAAATCGTCGAGAGTGCGACGAAACCGCTGCTTTGACTGGCGAGACCCGCGAGAAAGGTCATGAGCCTGCACGTAACTAAGGGAACCGCGTCGGTTTTTCGATCATCGATTCGATCTGGATCGCCTTCTTTCCCTTGAATGCACCCGCCAGGGCATTGAATTTTGGGATGTCTTGGATGGACAGTTCCAACGGTTCATGCACTTGTTTTTCAGTCGTGATGATGTCGCCGACGTTCAAGTCCATGAGGTCACGCGTCTTGATGGTCGATCGGGCGATGGTGACGACGAGATTCACGGCTGCCGCGTCGACCCGACGCGTGATCGCTTGACGGGACTCCTCCGTCGGCGCCACTTTGCCGTAGCCGACCCAGCCATTGCGGGAGAGTTGAGCATTGAACTTTTCGACGGTATTGAACGGAATGCAAAGATTCATCATGCCGCGATTCTTGCCCAGCAACACTTCAAAGCCGACGAGGATCACGACTTCGTTGGGCGGCACGATCTGGACGAGTTGGGGGTTGCTCTCGATACTAGCGATGGACAATTCGAGCTCAACGATGTTCTCCCAGGCCGTCTTGAGCTGAGTAAGAAACGCGTCCACGATGCGTCTGATCAATCGCGTCTCGATTTCGGTGAGCGGTCGGCGAATCGCCTCGCCGGGCACCGGGTCACCACCGAGCATGCG
>JBBSJZ010000449.1:0-5324 GCA_038256795.1 Pirellulales bacterium
CGATCGTCAAGTTCGACTCGAGCGAGAGTATTTCGATGCAGCGATCGCGGATGCTGGCGATCGGTGCGAATCGGATCGAGATGCATGGTTTGCATCTGCAATGGACGGTCGCGAGCGGCGAGATCGATGGGGGCTCACTGATTTCGATGAATGACAACAAGCTCGTTCGCTTGAGTGATTGCACGATTACGGTCGAGAACCCGAATCGACGCGACGAGGTTTACGCATTCGATGTCATCACGGACCCCGAGATGATCCCACTGCGGCGACGTGATGACGTGGGGAATCCTTCCGGTTCCTTGCCACTGGTAGCGATTGAGCTTGAAAACGTGATCGTTCGTGGCGAGATGACGATGATCCACATGGACTTTGCGGCTGAGTTGCAATTGCAGTGGGACAATGGATTGCTGGCGGTGTCGCGGCGGATGATCGACACGGCCGGTGCGCTCGACGAGCCATCCGCAACCGCGGGACCGATCCAATTATCGATCAATCGATTGACCGCCTACGCGCCCCGTGGCTTGGTGCGAATGCGCTTGGGGGTCAGTGGGGCGTATCCGGTGATGATCGACCGCGAAGCTCGCAATAGCGTGTTCGAGTTCGATCCTGGGGTGCCCCATTTTGAGATCACGGGCCTGACAAACATTAGCGATGAAACGACACCGGTGCTGCTGCGTGGCGAAGCGAATGCCTACGACGCTGAAACGACCCTGAGTGACCCGGTGCTCACCCTCGCCGATCGGGCGGGTAATCGACGCAGTATCCGCATGAGCGATACTTTAGCGCAATCCTACAGTTGGGAGGACGAACGTTCACCTCGTTGGGCGGTACGTTGGTCGCGCCAGGAATTGCCAGGTGTCCCGCCGAGCCGATTGATGCCGAGTGATTTCCATCAGGACGGGACGGTGCTGAGTGGTTTCGAGGAGCGAGAGCTGCCCCGATTGCCGGCGATGACGGAATCGATGGCGGCATTAGCCACGATTCCGGCGCCCAGTTCAGCAGTCAGCCCGGCGGCGGCGGTCGTCCCGGAAGCCGCAGCAGCCGCAGCAGCCGCGAACTCGCCATCGATACCCGGTGATCCAGGCGAGGGGCCGGCAAAGTTCGTGGACCCTCAGAAAGTGATTCGCCCCTAAATACCGAAAATGCGTATTTTACGGCTCCTCGAATTGACTTTTGGGGGCCAGTCAGACTTAAATAATGGTGACGGCGACGCCTTAACGCCGACGTCCCAATTTTGGCCCGCCCCGTTCCAGGTTCTGTTGATCGCTTGTCAGCGATCCGAACGCTGGATTCTCGATGACTACTGCTTTGGAGTACTTGGATGAAACGCTTGATTTTGATGTTCGGATGCCTGATGTTGCTGGCCTCGCCCGCGATGGCCATCAGTGAGTTTGGAAAACAATGGAAAGAGAAGTACCTCAAGGGCGACGACGTCAACGAAGAATTCGTCAAGCTCGGACGTAAGGCAAACTGCTTCGCGTGTCACGTCGATGGTGAAGATAAGAAGAAGGTGCGTAATGAGTACGGCCAGGAATTGCATAAGTTCCTCAAGGCCGAGGACTTCCCGAAGGAGTACTTGAAGGCGAACCCGGAAGAAGCTCAGAAGAAAATCTTCGAGGCCTTCGAGAAGGCCGGCGATGCGATGAGCAAGGACGGTCGCAAGTTCATCGATAAGATCAAGGCTGGGGAACTACCAGCAACCGATAGCAATTGGCCTAAAAAAGACTAGTCACTCGTCTGTCCTGAATCCGCACACCCCAGCGCCCGTCGGCCCACTCGGCTGGCGGGCGTTCTGTCTATTTCCTCCCTACAAAACGAGAATGTTATATGGTTCGTAGTTTGCTTTACACCGCGTGCTTGGCGATCGGTATCGTGGCCAGTCCGGCTGCCCGTGCCCAGACCGCTGCCAAGACTCCGGCGGCTGAAACGGGCTTCGTTTCGTTGTTCGATGGCAAGACGCTCGACGGTTGGAAGTCGGCGGAAGAGAACGCCGAGAATTGGGTCGTCGAAGACGGCAAGATCGTTTCTCAAGGGGAGCGAACGCACTTGTTCTATGTCGGCAAACTGGCACCCTTCAAGAACTTCCACTTCAAGGCCGAAGTGATGACGACCCCGGGTAGCAACGCGGGTCTTTACTTTCACACCAAGTACCAGCCGACGGGTTGGCCCAAGTTTGGTTACGAGTGCCAAGTCAACGTCTCGCACAGCGATCCTAAGAAGACGAGCAGCTTGTATGGTGTTGACGATGTCGCCGATCCGGGCGTCAAGGACAACGAGTGGTACACGCAAGAAATCATCGTCGAGGGCAATCACATCGTGCTCAAGGTGAATGGCAACACGCTCGTCGACTACACCGAGTCCCAAGGCACCAAGGCCTTCAGCGGCGATTTCGAACGCCGTCTTGGCGAGGGCACCTTCGCGATCCAAGCCCACGACCCCAAGAGCAAGTGCTACTTCCGTAATCTGCGGGTCAAAAGCTTGGACTAGAGCGGGTTGAGCCTCATTCCCAGACTCCGGTCTGGGAACGCGACTGCCGCACGAGGCCCCGGCCTCATCCTGTGATTGACCTCATTCCGACAGGGATTGAAGCCATGTAGCCGTAGGTGAGCGTCATCGCCACCTACGGTTCGCCTACAGCCGCGAGTGGTCAGAGATTTCGACGTTGCCCCGCGACCCGAAGACTTCGAGCACTTGCAGGTCGATTTGATCGGTCAGGAATTTGACACTACCGTCGCAAAGAGCAGCGTGAACGCCGCCGACGTGGTAGCTACCGGGCGCTAATTCCTGTTTCCACTGCGGTGCCTGAAATAGGTTCAATCCGTACTTCGTCGAAATCAGCGCTTCGGAGAAGTCACGGCCTTGGGCGTCGTCGAACTCGGGATGGTAGAGCGAGTGACGATCGCACGCTTCACAATCGAACGAGATAAAACGCCCTTCGAGCACCATCAAGGTGTTCGACAGACCATCCAGGATGCCGGAGAATTTCACGGGCGGATTGAGCTCGGGGATGGGCAGCGACGGCGCCGCGGACGTGAATCGCTGGACGAGTAACACGCCGTTGCCAAAGTCCATCGACAATCCGCTGGCCGTGTTGGTGGGGCCGTTATCGGTCGTCACGTTGCTGCCGGCACTACCGAGGTAACTGCAAATGGCGCGGCCCTCGATTTCGCTCGAAAGTTCGTCGTGATGCAGCGGTCCGGTTTGGCTGGGACAGTGATAGGTAGGCACTGCGGCCTTGGCGAGTTGCTGGAAATGTCGGCTTTCGATCGAAGCACCGGTCGATCCCCCCAATTCACCCTGGGGCACGATCTCCCACAAATCACTGCGCTCAATGAAGGGTAAAATGTCCGTCGTCCAAGCTTGGCCCCAGCCACCCTTGGCGCCCCACGGGAGCGAGGCGTGGACGCTCTCGTAGTTGTGCAGTGCCAAGCCGATTTGCTTCAGATGATTGGTGCACTGGACGCGCCGAGCGGATTCGCGCGCCGATTGGATCGCGGGCAAGAGGATCCCAACGAGGATCGCGATGATCGCCATCACGACCAACAACTCAACAAGCGTGAATCCCGGGTACGGCTGGCGATGTGGGCGGCGGGATTCCGTGGTGGGGAACATGACGCCATTTTACTCAGGTGCCGACGGCGGGAAAACACGGGATTGATTAGATATTGAGCAGACTCTTGAGCAGACCGTTCAGGGGTGGATTTTGAGCTTTTTGGACGACGAGACGGTCGCCGGGGCGGAGGGAGTAGTCGCTTTCGGGACGCACCTGGTCAGCGCCGGGGCTCATTTTCACGGGCATGCGGAGTCCGCCGGGCATACCTGCGGCGTCACGGTACAGCGTCGCATCGACGCGGCCAATCTTCTGCAGCACGCCGGTTTGGTTGAGCAAGTCGCTGACAAAGACGCTCTTGCCTTCGCCCGGTAGCGGCAAGACACGGACGGGCTCGTCGGCGTCGGCGATCTGCAGCACGATGGCATTTTGTGCCTTCGCTTCGCGGACTTTCTGGTACATCATCGAGTCGACTGAGGGACGCAGCGGGGCGCCATCATTGCCGACATACAGCGATTTTGGCTCGCCTGAGCCAAACGGCACCAGTGAGGGGAGTCGCCAACTGCTGCATCCGGTCATCGCCAACCCCAGGAACAGGACGGCGCCGAAGTGAGTCGCTCGATCGAAACGGAAAGTTGGGAAACTCATGGTCGGCCAGTCGTGACAAGTCATTGGAGCGGATGGGGAGGTCGCGGAAACTTTGACGATTACGGTGCCCATGACTCACGATCGGATGTTTTTTCTTGGTTCTTGACAAGAAACGCTCAATTTTCGTGGATCTTCATTCTTCACGCGGACGGGTGTCGTCGCTATATTGCCGGGCTTCACTGAACGAAAAGTAGCGATTCTAAGCAGCTTTCCAGCCACCCTTTTAGAAATAACCCGAGTCACGGTCTGAACCGTGGCTCGGAAAGCGGAGAACCGACGATGTCACGCCAATGTGAAACCTGCGGCAAGAAGGTCCAAACGGGCAACCGAATTGAAACCCGTGGTAAGGCCAAGTACCTCGGCGGTGTCGGAACCAAGATCACGGGCATCACCCGCCGCAAGTTCGTGCCGAACTTGCAAAAAGTTCACGTGACGATGCCCAACGGCGAGAACAAAACGCTTCGCGTTTGTACCCAGTGCATTCGTACCGGCGCGATCCGCAAGACCGTTCGCACCAAGCCATTTGACGTTTCGGGTGGCAAGGCCGCCGCAGCACGCTCGAAGCCTGCGGGCGCCAGCAAGTAATGGCGTTGGGTGATGACGAAGTCCGCAAGCTGGCCCACCTCGCTCGTTTGCATCTATCCGATGCTGAGGTTCGCAAGATCGGGCCCCAGTTGCAGAGTATTCTCGGATTCATCGAGCAACTAGCTTCGGTCGACACCGACGAAGTCGAGCCGATGACGACCGCGCTGGATGTCGATAATCGCTGGCGCGAAGACGTTCGCGTGCCGAGTTTGGCCCATGAGGATGCACTGCGGAACGCACCCCAACGCGATGAAGATTACTTCTTGGTACCGCCTGTTCTTGGTGTTGCTGCCACGAAGTAACGCGTGGTGGTGATGTCGGAGGGGTGACGATGCAGCCGGATTGGACGAGTTTGTTGCCGCCGATCGCGGCGATTGCCTTGGCCGTCGCCACTCGCCAGGCCGTCCGGGCCGGCCACCGACTCACTCTGCGTGGCTGCTGCCCGGCGGTGCGCCGGCTGCTGCACATCTCCCGCCTCGCGTACGCCGTCGAGATCGAGCGCGCCGCCGCGACCGCCTGACCGATGACTCCCCGGGCGGGA
>JBBSJZ010000450.1:0-5319 GCA_038256795.1 Pirellulales bacterium
TACTCATTTAGCCAGAAACAAATTGGTTGTCGTCGGCTTCTTGCAACAGCTGCTGTACGTCATCGGCCGTCTTGCTCTGTTTGAGAAAGCGACAGAATGTTTCATCTCGCAATTGACGCGAGATGTTTTCGAGCGCGCGGAGGTGATCTCCGGGGCGTTCGGGTGGGCTGATGAGCAGAAAGAATAACTGCACTCGCTCGCCATCGAGGGAATCAAAATCCACACCCGATTCGCTCACACCGACGGTGCCCACGAGTTTGTGCACGCTGGGGTGCTTGGTGTGGGGAACGGCAACACCGCGACCGATCCCGGTGCTGCCGAGCTCTTCGCGTTTCATAATTGCCGCGACGATATCGTCGCGTTGTTCAGCGTCAATTTGGCCAGCATCCAACAGGGACTGGACCAATTCTTGAATCACGCCCTCTTTGGACGTGGCTTGCAAATCAGCCTGAATGGCACCCGTTTGGATGAAATCAGCAAACTTCATTTCGATGCGGTTCCTAGTCGTTGAAGAGTACGCGCGGGCAATGAGACGGGATCAATCCTCGTCCGCAACTGCCGGCGTATCCATATGTTTATGTCCAGTGGCACGATGGCCGGTCTTCTTTTCTTTGAGTCGACGCAATTGCTGTTCGATCTTGGGGATCGCCAAGTCGAGAGCCGCGATGACGGTTGTTGCATCGGCCTTGGCGATGCTGTCTTCGGCGTGTTCCGCAGAAACACAGATTTCGACGTTCGGGTTGTCGATATGCTCAAGGTCAATCGTGACCTTGATCGCATTGATGCGATCATAAAGGCGTCGAAATCGCTCCACCTTTTGTTCAACGATCTCTTGATCGCCGTTCTGGAGGCTGCCATGACGCGCCGAAACACTCACCTGCATCGTTGTGACTCTCGTTTCAGAAATCGGGTCTGTCGTTTCTTTTCCTCAATCTCGAGCGATCCGCAAGCGGGCGCATGGCTCAATCACCCAGCATACGCGACAAGGGGCTCCGCGAATAGCGATCCTTTTGCGTGATCTCTTGGGCCCGTGGAAAAAAAGATCTTGCTGTGTTACTGTATCACTCTGAATTTTACGCCTCCATCAACCATCCAACCCCCACTATCGTTCTATGGCCCGGAAGGTCGTCAGTCGTAAGGCAAAGGCCGCGGAAATCGAAGCCGCTGAGAAACTCAGCGCCGCCAAGCCCAAGAAAAAAGCCACCAAACGCAAGACCAAGAAAGCCGCCGCCGATGTGCGGATGAAGCTTTACTGGGGTGTCTTCTCGCAAAACCTCAAGCGGGTCGCTGTTTTCGAGTTCGATCAGAAGACCGAGGCAGAAAAACGTGCCGAAGAACTCGGTAAAGGCGGGAAATCACCGCACTTTGTCCAGAAGGTGAAGGAAGAACTGAAGCTCGAGTGAGGCTCCGATCTGGGTCGGAACGTTTCCGCCCCTTGAAGCCTTTTAACCTCCCCAGGGTGCGCGATGATGGTCCGCTTGATTCACTGTCTTCATTCGATTACCGCCGTTGCTGCCATCGCTGGCGCGGTGATGCTGGCCGGGCTTTGCGGCGCCGAGCGAGTTGCCTCGGCCCAGGAATCCGGCCAAGAGTCCGAGGTGGCTGGAAAGCTGCGTGCGGCGTTCGAGAAAAAGTCGTTCCCCGGCAACGGCGAATCATCAAGCGACTTGAATTACCGATTGTTCCGCGCGTTCTCACCCGAAGCGGGCAAGAAGATCCCGCTCGTCGTGTTCCTGCATGGCGCCGGTGAACGCGGTGGAGACAACGAGGCCCAGCTCAAGCACAGCGTTTACGAATTCGCCAGCCCGAATCGGCAATTCGAGTACCCGGCTTTCGTGATCGCACCCCAATGCCCCAAAGACGGCAAGTGGGTCGATATCGATTGGAGCAAAACGAGCGGTGAAGGTAGCTTCGATACCGCGACCTCGCCGGTCATCGATTCGGTCATGCGGCTCGTCCAAACCATGATCGACTCCGAGCCGATTGATCCCGCGAGAATTTACTTCACGGGACTGTCGATGGGTGGCTATGGCAGTTGGTATGCGGCGGCCCGTTGGCCGGACAAGATCGCGGCAGCCATCCCGGTTTGCGGCGGTGGTGATCCCTCCTGGGCCAATCGCTACAACGGCGTCGGGATCTGGGCCGTGCATGGCCAGGTCGATCAAGCCGTGCCCGTCGGACGCAGTCGTGAGATGGTTTCTGCCATCGCTTTGGCCGGCCATGCCCCTGAGATCCGCTACACCGAGTACCCCGGCGTCAATCATGATAGTTGGACGCAGACGTTCGTGCGCGACGATGTCTTCGCATGGTTGTTCGCTCAACGACGCTAAGCCGACGAGTCCGTTCACCCGATGACCGCCAAGCATCCGCTACCGAGCGACTCGGCATTGTTGCGAGTTCCCGCGGAATGGGAGCCGCAAGCGGCGATCTGGCTCGCTTGGCCCCACAATCGCGACACTTGGCCAGTCCATTTCGAGGCGATCCCGAAGGTCTTCGCGGACTGGGCTCGCGTGATCGCTGAATCGACGCCCGTTCGCATCATCGCCTCCCCGGATCACGCGCTCGATGCCGAGAAACTCATCGGTCGCCACCCCAATGTGACCCGCATCGACATACCCACCAACGATTGCTGGATCCGCGACTTCGGACCGTCGTTTGTTCGCGACGTGGACAGCGGGCGTGTCCATGGAGTCGATTGGCGCTTCAATGCCTGGGGCGGTAAGTACGCACCTTGGGACGAGGACGACGGGGCGGCAAGAAAGATCTGCGACTGGGCTGGCCTCGCATGCCTGAGCGATCCGATGTGCGTCGAAGGTGGCGCCCTCGAAACGGATGGGCTCGGCCGATTGCTCACCACGCCCGATTGCATCATCACCGAAACTCGCAATCCCGGTCTGTCGCTCCATGACGCCTCGGAGCGGCTGCACCAGCGACTCGGGATCACGGAGATCGTTTGGCTTGATGGCGGTGGACTCGAAGGCGACGACACCGACGGCCACATCGACCAACTCGCTCGCTTTATTGATACCCGCAATGTCGTCGTCGCAGTGTGTGACGACCCCCACGATGCCAACCATGAACCGCTCGAGGCGAATTATCGGCAGTTGAAATTGTGGGGCGCGGCGACAAGTCCGACGGTGCAAGTGCATCGTTTGCCGATCCCGCCCCGACGCGCCGTCGGCGGACAACGCGTCCCGGAGAGCTATTGTAACTTCCTGATGCTCGGCAGATCTCGTCTGCTCGTACCCACGTTTGGCTCAGCAAAGAGCGATGATTTTGCAATCGGTCTGCTGCGCGAGCTGCGCACCGGTGCCGAGATCATCTCCATCGATTGCCGCGAGCTCATCGGCGGTCTCGGGGCGCTGCACTGCGCCAGCCGCGACCAACCGGCCTCCGCCGGCCCGCCGTGACCGATCCGCTTTTCCCAGGACATGAGCGGTAGCCACCGGCTCGTCCACTCGCGAGTCACCGGCTCCCTTGCCGCATCACACGATCCGTCCTCCCGCGCAGCGTCCCAGCGACTACGACGGCCGCTCGACTTACCAGCGATGCTCAGGCCGATCGATGATCTCTCGCAGGAGGATCGCTTGTTGGATACCGCCAGGCGTGCGGAGCATGCGGACGAGGTCTTCGGCGAGGTTGCCGGTCGACGTGTAGTTTGCGGCCGGCGAGCTGCCCGAGGCTTGCCCGATCTTGGCAACTTTCGCGGCGAGCTTGGCGGCCTCGACTTCAGCGGCTGCCTTGGCCGCGGCGATCCGCTTCCGCTGCATCGCGTACGGGTCCTCTTCCGGCACGTCTTCGATCGCGATTGCCGCGACGGGGATGTCATCATCGTCCTCATCACGCGGATGCCCGGTCCGTCGCTCGGATTGGCGATTGGTGTATTCCGATCTCGGACGTGGCGGTGACGGGGCAGCCTGCGCGGGTGGCGCCGCAGCTTGACGTCGCTGGGCAGCGCGTCGCAAGAAATCTTCGAGGTCGCCGGACATGGTGTGCTTCTTGTGTGAATAAGGGCGTTACTTGTTCGTGTAACCGTCGCCAGAATCGGTCCGTGCTTGCGTCGACAATGACTTTCGCATCTCCGTATCCGCACTGATATTTTGCAGCTTGTAGTAATCCAGGATGTTCAAGTTGCCGCTGCGAAATGCTTCGGCCATCGCCATCGGAACGGCCGCTTGGGCGTTGACGAGTTGCGCTCGGCTTTGCTCGATCCGAGCCTGCATCTCTTGCTCCGAAGCGACTGCGGACGCTCGTTTGTTCTCGGCTCGGGCACGTGCGACTTGCGTATCCGCTTCGGCTTGGTCGGCTTGCAAGCGGGCGCCGATGTTGGCACCGACATCGATGTCGGCGATATCGATCGAGACGATTTCGAATGCCGTTTGCGAATCCAATCGTCTCGCGAGCACCGCTTTGCTGATCACGTCCGGGTTCTCCAGAACCGCCTTATGGCTATCGGCGCTGCCGATGGCGCTAACAATGCCTTCTCCGACGCGAGCGATAATCGTTTCCTCGGTCGCACCGCCGATCAATTGCTGCAAGTTCGCTCGCACCGTCACTCGTGCTTTGACCTTCAATTGGATGCCGTCTTTGGCGACCGCATCGAGGGACGGCTTCGAAGAACCTCGGGGCGGGCAATCGATCACTTTCGGATAGACGCTGGTTTGCACCGACTCGAGCACATCACGGCCGGCAAGATCGATCGCCGTCGCTTCACGAAACGTCAGCGAGATCGTTTTCGCTTTTTTTGCCGCGATCAGGGCGCGGATGACTTGTTGCACGTTGCCACCGGCGAGGTAGTGGGCTTCGAGAGCTTCACTCGTCAATTCGGGATCGACGATGCCCGCTTGGCTGGCCATGATTTTGCTGCGGACGATCGCCCTCGCGTTCGTTTTTCGAAAGGTCATTCCGATCAAGTTGAAGATCGAAACGTTCGATTGGGTCAACTGCGATTGGATCCACAACCCAAAGTAGCTGGCGAACACGAACAGAATGATTATGAAGAAGCCAAAAATCACCAACGCCGCGACGAGCGCCGTGGTCGTCATGGGCGAGACTTGCATGGCAAGCACTCCCAGATCGTTTGCGAGAAGCGATTCAATCATCATCGGTCCAATTCCAGTTTTCGTCGGCAAATTCAAGCGGGTTCAACCGCGGTCCAATTTCACGGCCCTGGGCTGCGGTGTCAAGCAAGTGGCCTCATCCCGCCACCCTAAACCGTAAGCTATAACCGCACTTGCGGCAAAATTCATTCACCCCCCCCCCTCTCCCAAATACCTCTCGTTCCTTTGAAAAGCCGCATCAAACGCCGCCTACCGCTCA
>JBBSJZ010000451.1:0-5308 GCA_038256795.1 Pirellulales bacterium
GACGAAACACTTGACAAATTGATCGTCACAACCTGCACAAACAGAAGTCGTGAACTGCTGCCTTTACCGCATGTGGGTTCTGGCATGACCGGGATGTGCTTACGGGGCTGAGTATGCCGGTTAGCGGCGGCCGCAAGTGTTCAATGCACGGCAATCGCCGTGGACTAGATACTGCCGCCGCTTCGCCACTACGGCGGATCGTCGTCGAATCCGAACTCGCGCATCCAGTCGCTGAGCGCTTCGGGGTCGACGACTTGCGTAGGCTTTTCGGCTACGCGGCCTACCGAGCGATTGTCAGGCTTGCCCCGTTTTTTGGGTGCTAATCCGATACGATCGTCGAGCAATTCATCAAGCCAAGGCTGGGAATCCAGTGCGGTGGCACCGCGCGATCGCGCGGCCGTTTGAATACGTTGATCGGTCGAGACGACGGCGAGTTGCTTGGGGGCTGTGTGGGCGAGAATCAATTCTTCGAGCAGATCGTCGGCTTCGGGGTAGCCGACGGCGAATCGGATGCGAATCCCTTCGATCTCATAGCGATCGACGGCTCCGAGCGGCGGGTTAGCGGCATCGAAAACGACACAGCAGCGAATGCGAATTCTCGTTGGCAGGTGTTTCACGAGCCGCTCGATGAGTTGCTTGCGTTCGCGGTCAAGCCAATCGGAGGTGGGACGCCTCGCCGGCGCGGCCACCGGCGCGATCAGGTTGTATCCGTCAATGAGCAGCAGGAGTGACATGGCAACAATCAGCATAGACGATGGCTGCGAGCCAGACGAGACAGACCACTTGGCTCGCCAGGGCAGCTACGGGGATCGCTAGGGTTTGCAGCGTCGGGAACAGTAGCCAGGTGCCGACGAGCAGTATCACGGCGGAGACGATGCGACCATTGAGGGGCGCGAGCGGACGACCACGGCCCTTGAGGTAGCTATCTAGGCCTTGGATGATGCCACGCAGCGCCGCGACCGGCGCTAGCCACAAGGCAAAGATGACGGCGCCGGAAAATTCTTCGCCGTAGAGTAACCGAACGACCGGTCCGATCATGAGCATGAAAACACCCGTGGTGACGAATTGCACCAGCAACGAGCTGGCGAGAATGCGGTGGACGTCACGCACTTGCAAACGTGAATCATCTCGCGTTCCCGCGTTGAACAGGAACATTCCGAGGGTGTTGGGAATCACGGTGAGCGGATAGACGGCCGGCACCATGGCGGCATAGAAACCTTGCGTGATGAGCGGTGATAGCCACAACACCAAAATCAAATCCAACCGCTCGAACAAATCGGTCGATAGCATCGAGAAGAAGTAGGGGCGACCTTGTCGCAGCACTTGTGGCACCGGCGGATGACTCGGACCGGTGAAGGGGCGCTCGGTGCCGATCAAACAGGCCGCCATCGACAAGAAGGAGGCGACGACAAAGAGGATCGCCGCGACCGTCGGATCGATTTTAACCCACGGGGTACACAGCAGGATCAAGGTGGGAAACAGCGCGGCGGCAAAAATTCGCTGGGCGTTGTAGCGACCGAAGTTGCCCGCGCCACGATCGATGGCGGTCACGATGAGCATCACCTGCTGGCCAATGACGCTGAGCGAGCAAAGGCAGGCGAGTGGTACCAAATACCGTTTGTCCGCTGGAATCGCGACGACGTTGCACAGCAGCACGGCGAGCATGGTGATCGTGCCCACGGTCAAGCCGAACCACAAGGCGGATCGACGCAGCCCTTGGCGGTCGACTCCGGTGTCGGCTGCGTAGCGACAGATCACCTCGAGACCGCCCAGGAGTCCGATGTAGAGCAGCAATTGGGAGTAGAAGACGGCAGTAAAGTATTCGCCACGCTGCTCGGGACCGAGCAATCGGGCCAACAGAATGCCCTGGCCGAGTTGTAGAAAAACGATGGCAAAGGCGACGCCGACCGTCAAGCCGAACGTTTGGCCGCGTCGGACGAGCCCACGGATGCGTCCACCGATCCCGAGCGACGGCGTGCCCTGGTCGGCGACCGCGGCGGGTGACGGACCAGCATCCCCTCGATCCCCGATGGGTGGGCCGGCGTTGGGGCCAGTGTCGTTTGGGCAAAGGTGTTGGTTCATGCGAGCGGCGCGTATCGTTCGTCACCGAGGGAGAGCTTCACAAAGGGCTCGTAATCGACTCGCTTAAGAAACAATCCGTGGGGCGGCGCGGTCGGTCCCGCCAAATCGCGATTCCGTGACGCGAGCACTTCCGTGACCCAGTCCACCGATTCTTTACCGCGTCCAACTTCGACGAGTGTGCCGACGATGTTGCGAACCATGTTGTAGAGAAAACCGTCGGCCTCGACCTCGATCGCACAGCGGATTCCATGCAGTGGGTCGGAGTCTTCCGTCAGCACCTCACAGGCCTGGATCGTTCGCACGGTCGTTTTACGATCGCTGCCCGTGGCTTGAAAACATGCAAAGTCTTGCCGCCCGATCAATCGCTTGGCGGCTTCACGCATCGAGTCAACGTCGACGGGGAACTTGACGTGCCAGCGATAGCGATGTTCCAGGGCGTGACGCGTGCCCTGGATTTGCAGTTGATAGCGGTAGCGTTTGCCGATGCAGTCTCGAATCGCGTGAAACGTCTCCGGTGCGTCACAGCAAGCATTGACGACAATGTCGGGCGGCAAGTGCGTGTTGACGGCCGCACGCAACGCCTCGGCGGTCGCGTTCCAATTCGGTATCGTCAAACTCGCCACTTGAGCAAAGGCGTGCACTCCCGAGTCCGTGCGACCACTTCCCGTCACATGCACGCGTTGCTTGGTGATCTTGACGAGGGCACGCTCGAGCATGCCTTGGATCGTGAGCCTTTGCGGTTGGATTTGCCAACCGGCGTATTCGGTGCCGTCGTAAGCGATCGTTAATTGAAAAGTGCGTGACACTCGATCGCGGCGTTAAGACTTTGCGGCGGCGGCGCGTCGGACGAGCAACTCAGCGATTTGGACCGCATTGGTCGCGGCACCCTTTCGTAAGTTGTCGCTAACGCACCAAAATGCGATACCACCTCCGCCGCTGATGTCCTTGCGAATTCGACCGACGAACACATCATCCTTGCCGTCGCAATCGCGTGGCATCGGGTACTGCTTGGCCGACAAGTCATCGATCACGGTGACGCCCTCGGCTCCGTTGAACAATTCACGAGCTTCCTGAACACTGAGCGGTCGCTCGGTCTCGACCAAGATCGACTCGCTATGCCCCACGGCGACGGGCACGCGCACGCACGTCGGACAAACTTGAATCTCGTCATCGCCCATGATCTTGCGAGTCTCGTACACCATCTTCATCTCTTCGCTGGTGTAGCCCTCGTACTTTTCCGATCCGATGTGCGGGATCAAGTTGAAGCCGATCGGGTGGGCGAATGTCTTGGGTGGATGCGTCTGGCCGGCCAGCGAACTCCGGGTGCTCGAATTCAATTCTTCGATTCCTGAAAGTCCAGCGCCACTCGTGGCCTGGTAAGTACTCACGACCACTCGCCGTACACGCGCGGCGCGATGCAAGGGGGCGAGCGCGACGACCATTTGCGTCGTACTGCAATTCGGACTGGCGATGATCCCATGATGATCATCGATCGCATCAGGGTTCACTTCTGGAACGACGAGCGGCACCTTGGGATCCATTCGCCAATACGCACTCTCGTCGACGACGACGGCACCGGCATCCACCGCCCACTTGGTGAACTCGGCCGAGACCTCATCGGGCGTGCTGGCGATGACCAGATCGACGCCTTTGAATGCGGAAGGTTCGAGCAACTCGACTTGGAGTGTCCTGCCATCAAACGTAACGTCTTTGCCGACGCTGCGCGCGGACGCGAGCAACTTCAGCCGCTTCATGGGGAACTGGCGGGATTGAAGCTGTTGCAGAACAATTCGACCGACGGCTCCGGTCGCACCCACAAGGGCAATCGTTTCGTACACGGATTTCACAAATGCAATAGGAGATGATGAAGGCGCGAGACGCTACACCGCGCCGCTGGACACTTAACATGACCCGTCTCTGGCGAGATCGGCTACGTCAAAAATTGTTGGGCGGACACTTGTTTTCCGCCCGCTGCTGAAAAGCTTTTACTCGTCCTCGAGATTCTTGATCGCCTCGACGAGCTTCTCATCGACTAAGCCCATACCGCCTCGTCCGCTCGTCAATCGCGATTCAATATCGCTGATGGCGTCGTCCGCACTGGCTTCCCAGAACTTAGCGATCGTCGCTGGCGCGATCGGCTTGTACGATCGGAACAAGCGAAATCCGACGCCGCGAGCGGGATCGTCGGTGAACCACCAGGGGCTGCGAGGGAAGTTCGGGTCGGACTCTTTCCAAGCCTCATCGTCCGTCGCCAATCGCGAAGCACTCCGAAGTTGTTCGGGGTCCATCTCCCAGCTACCACCACGCACCACACATCCCGACGCGGTCTCGGGCCACTGAACCGCCTCGGTCGCGTTGATGGGTTGCTTGCCCGCGAAGCTCTTGTAGCCGTCTTCGGTGTATTGATTGACCGTCCACTCGGCGACGCTACCGTGCATATCGAGCAAGCCGAAAGGATTGGGTTTCTTGGTGCCAACGAACTGCGGACCTTCATCGGTGTTGTCAAAGTACCACGCAAAGTCCTCGATCCTTTCGGCGTCATCGCCCCAGCTGTAGGGCGTCGACGTTCCACCCCGCGCCGCGTATTCCCATTCGGCCTCGGTGGGCAATCGATACTGCTGGCGAGTGAGCAAGCTGAGCCACTTCGTGTACTGCTGCGCAGCGTACTGGGTCATCGTGACGGCGGGCTGTTCAGGTTCTTCGCCATATTCATAAGTGAACGTCGGCTCATACAACGGCGTCGGCGCAGTGATTGCATCGACTTTGTTCTCATCCGTAACGCGGCGGTCGCTATCGCTCTCAAAATCTTTGAAGATCGAATACAGCTTCATGTATTCTTTGTACTGGGCCCAATTGACCTCGGTCTTGGCAACCCACATCGGGTCGACGATCACATCGACTTGCGGACCCTCGTCGTCGAGACGCCCGGCCTCGTCATCGGGGCTGCCCATTTTGTAGGAGCCGCCAGGCACGGGGACCATTTCGATCTCAACATCCGTTCCGGGAATGGTGAATCGATAGGGCACCATGTAGCCAGCCTCGACTTTCACGAAGCGTCCCTCCGCGGGCTGTGCGGCGGCGATTCCGACCGTGGCCGCTGGTGCGAGCGTCGTTTCTCCGCAAGCACTCGCGGCGAACATGGCCGAGCCAGCCGCGCTGAAACGGGATGAGCCGCCCCACACCCGTTGGGCCGACGAGATACCCGAGCCCGTGGCGGGCGGCAACA